>NZ_JBSXOE010000036.1:0-142480 GCF_056859295.1 Roseovarius sp. B-10
AGCACGGCGGTCTGAATGGTCATGTGCAGGCTGCCGGCGATCCGCGCGCCCTTGAGCGGCTTGGCCTCGCCATAGTCCGCGCGGAGCGCCATCAGACCCGGCATCTCGGTTTCGGCGATGTCGAGTTCCTTGCGGCCGTAACCCGCGAGCGCGATGTCCTTGACGATATAATCCTGTGCCATTCGGGGGGTGGCTCCTTGCGTTGCAATATCGCGAGGCAGATAGCACTCGCCCCCCGATTGGGCAATGCGCGATCACCCCGCCACGCCCCCGGCAACGGCGGTGGTGGCCCCGGTCCAGTTCTGACCAGTCGCCACGATACAGCTCACCCCGTTGGGACGCGTGACGAAAACGGTAAAGCTGCCGGTCTCTTCCGAGGCCCAGACCTCGAGCAACTGCTGCGGGTTCTGCAAGCCGCCCCCGGCAGGGCTTTCCTTGTAACGGCCCTCAAGCCGCTCGACGAGCGCATCGCGTGGCAGGCAGGCCACGCCCTGTGCCTGCGCCTGGGCCGCGAGCGGCGGGGCAAGCGCGGCGGCGCCAAAGATGAGCGCGGTGCAACAAAGACGTTTGAACATGGTGTCCTCCATTGATGTCGGGCGCGCGGGTTGCGCATCCTTCTGTCCAGAATCTGGGAACGGCGGCGCCACGCCGCACTAAAATTCGGCGCACAACCGCGCGAGGCGCGCGTGTGCCTCTGGTGCCGGGCACGCTTCGGGGCTACCTCGGGTGGATGACACGCCACCTCACCTTTTCCGGCCCCGCGGCGCGGCTGCAATACGCCCTGTTGATGGCGCTCTTTCGCGTCGCGGTGACGCGCGGTCTCTATGGCCGTTTTGCGCGGGGACTTGGGCGACTGTTTCCCTCCGGCACGGCGGTCTGGCTGCACGAGGACGGCGCGCCGCCCTATCGCATCGCACTCGATGACGGCTACTGGACGCGATTCGCGCTCTGGCGCGCGCCCTACGAACCCGAGGTCGCCGCCGTCCTTCGCGCCGCCGCCGGGGCCGCCCCTCTCTTTTGCGATCTTGGCGCAAATAAAGGCTATTGGACCACCCGAGGCGCACCGCTCTTCGACCATGTCATCGCGGTCGAGGCCTCGAATGCCACCTTTGCCGCGTTACAGGCCAATGCCGGACACCTGCCCAACGTCACCCTGCACCGCGCGGCGATTCATGGGCGCTCGGGAAATACGCTGGAATTCGTCAACACCCATCTCAGCCACGCCTCTGCCCGGCTCGCGGGCGATGGACCCACGCGCGCTCAGGATCATGTCGAGACCGTGACCACACTAGCCGTCGATGATCTCGTGCCCGCAGGCCAGCCCGCGCTCATCAAGCTCGATGTCGAGGGGGCCGAGATCGCGGCCATCGACGGCGCCGCCCGCGCGCTCAAGGACGGCGCGGTGCTGATCTACGAGGATCATGGAAACGATCCGGACTGCACGGTCAGCGCGTACCTGCTGGATCAGCCCGACATGCGGCTCTATTCCGCGGGAAACGGCCTTGTTTCCATGCCGGACCTCGCCTCCATCCGCGCCCTCAAAAGCGATCCGTTCAAAGGCTATAATTACATCGCCGCCAGGGAGGGTTCGCCGCTCCTCGCCGCCATCGCCACGCGCTTTGCAAATCTCGCGCAGTCCCGCTAATCAGGGTCACCCAAAGACCGGAGCCCCCATGCCCAAACCCCGCGCCTGGCAAAAGATGCTCTCGGGCCGCAGGCTCGACCTGCTCGATCCCACGCCCGTCGATATCGAGATCGAGGATATCGCCCACGGTCTGAGCTTCGTCGCGCGCTGGAACGGGCAGACGCTGGGGGATTTTCCCTATTCGGTGGCCGAGCACTCGCTTCTGGTGGAGCGGCTCTATTCCCGCCTAGCACCGCGCGCACCGTCAAAATGGCGGCTCGCGGCGCTCTTGCACGATGCCCCGGAATACGTCATCGGCGACATGATCTCGCCGGTTAAGAACGCGGTTGGGCCGGGCTATGACGAGCTCGACAAGCGGCTCGCGGCGGCGGTGCATTTGCGGTTCGGCCTGCCCGCCACACTGCCCGCGCAGGTGAAGCGACAGATCAAGCGCGCCGACAAGGTCAGCGCCTGGATGGAGGCCACTGAAATCGCCGGGTTTACCGTGGCCGAGGCCGACCGCTTCTTCGGCAAGCCCGACAGCGCGCTAATGGAGGGCCTGAGCCTGAGCCTGCGCCCCCCGGTCGAGACGCGCGCGGCCTATCTCGTGCGACACAAGGCGCTGATCGCGGAGATGGGTTAGATCCATCCGCCCCGTGACATCAGGCCCAGCGCCTCGAGCTGCCGCCAACCGGCGAGCCGGGTGGAACGCGGGCACCACAGGTCCGGGTCGGCGGCGAGCGCATCGTAATATCTGTCGTATAGCGCGCTATTGGCAAAATGTTCCTTCCGGTGCTTTTCCTCACCCGCGCGGACCACCGCCGTGTCGAGGAATTTCGAATGCAGCAGCACCCCGGAGGTCAACTCGCCCCCATCGGTGGCATAGACATGGTTGAGCCGCCGCGGCAGTAGGCTGTGACTGGAGCTGACATAGGCATAGCGCCAGTGCCATTTCACCAGCGGCACCTTGCCCATCGTCGGCGCGCGGCGCGGCTCGGTGGCAAAGAACAGGCGCGCGCGGGGGCCACCCTGTATCCAGAGGTTCTGCAAGTCCGCCTTGCGCCGCAGCCCGTAATTGCCGGCGTCGAACCAGCACAGGCTGTGGAACGGGTCGTCGCCGGGCGCGTGGCACTGCGTCGAGAGCCGCCCTTTCGGATACATGTCGAGCATCAGCGCGCCAAAGGACGCACGCCCCTGGCGCTCCAGCCAGTCGCAGAGCGCGGGCAGGGGCCGTGTCTCGTGATAAGGGTAGACGAGGCATTCGTCGGCATCGAGCGTCAGGCACCAATGCCCGTGCCCGTGCCGCATCATGAGCCATGTCAGCCAATCCATCCCGAATCGCGACCGTTTGTAGCTGTGCGCCGTGCTCCAGAGCGACACGTCGTCTTGCTTGGCGAGATGGTCGCGCGTGCCATCGTCGCTGGCATTATCGACGATCAGGAAGTGATCCACGCCGAGACGCCGGTGATGGGCGAGAAAATGCCCGACCCGCTGCGCCTCGTTGCGCATCGTGGCAAAGCACAGGATGTCGTCCGCCCCGATGCCCCCGGTCCTGTCGATGACGGCGCGCAGCTGCCGCCGCTTTGTCACCGCCCGCGCCAGCAGCCTGCGCCGCCGCCAGCGCAACCGGTAGGCCAGGATCAGGTCTTTCAAGGTCTCGCGCACCGCCTGCCGCCCCTTCTTGCCCGGTTTCAGGGTCGGCGGTCCCGGTCGCAAAGTCCAGTGCCCGTACGTCCGCCTATTGCGCCGCTTTGTCGGCGTGGACCATGTCGGAGATGTAATTCCACAGGTCGTCGCGCAGGTCGTCGCGCGCCAGGGCAAAGGCCACCGTCGCCTGAAGGAACCCGGCCTTGGACCCGCAATCGAAACGCTGCCCGCGGAAGCGGTAGCCGTAGACCTCCTCGCCATCCTCGCGCGCCGCGTCGATCGCGTCGGTAAGCTGGATTTCGCCGCCCGCGCCGGTCTGTTTCTTGTTCAGTTTCTGCAGCACCGTTGGCGTCAGGATATAACGCCCGATCACCGCGAGGTTGGACGGTGCGGTGCCTGCCTCGGGCTTTTCCACCATGCCCTTGGTCGAGACGATGCTGCCCATGTCCTCGCGCACGTCGAGGATACCGTAGGCGTTGGTCCTGTCGTCGGGCACTTCCATCGCGGCGACCATGTTGCCGCCGGTCTCCTCGAACGCCTCGACCATCTGTTGCAGGCAGGGCTTTTCAGCGGCGATCACGTCATCGGGCAGGATCACGGCAAAAGGCTCGTTGGCAATGAAACGACGCGCGCACCACACCGCGTGGCCGAGGCCGAGCGGCTTGTGCTGACGCATGTAGGCGATCTCGCCGCTGTCCATGTTGGTGGACTTGAGGATATCGAGAAGCTCGTCCTTGCCCTTCTTGCGCAGCTCCTGCTCGAGCTGTGGGGCACAGTCGAAATAATCCTCGAGCGCGTTCTTGCCGCGCGATGTGATGAAGATGAATTCCTTCATACCGGCGGCGCGCGCCTCGTCGATAGCATATTGCACCAGCGGGCGGTCAACCAGCGTCATGATTTCCTTGGGCACCGACTTCGTCGCCGGAAGAAACCGTGTCCCGAGGCCCGCCACCGGAAAAATCGCCTTGGTTACTCGTTTACGCATAAACTGCTCCTGAATGGAATTTTGCGCTACAATACATAAATGGCGGCGTATTTGTATAAGGTTAAGGTGAAACTGTGGGCATTTTTTGTCATGTCACAACCGGGGCGCGCGGCGGGGCCGCCAGCGGCATGTGTCGGTTGACGTCCTTGTAGAGCAGATAGCGAAATGACCCCGGTCCCCCGGCATAGCAGGCCTGGGGGCAGAACGCGCGCAGCCACATGAAATCGCCTGCCTCGACCTCGACCCAGTCGCGGTTGAGCCGGTAGACAGCCTTGCCTTCGAGCACGTAGAGCCCGTGCTCCATCACATGCGTCTCCTCGAAGGGGATCACGCCGCCGGGCTGAAACGTGACTATGGTCACGTGCATGTCGTGGCGCAGATCCTCGGGATCGACAAAGCGCGTCGTCGCCCATGCGCCGTTTGTGTCGGGCATCGGCACGGGCGCGATCTCGCGCTCGTCAAGCACCAGGGGCGGCGGCGCATCGAGCCCCTCGACCGCGACATAATGCTTGCGAAACCAGTGAAAGCGCAGCGGCGCATCGCCCGCGTTGCGCAGCCGCCACTCGGCGCCGGGGGGGATGTAGGCATAACCGCCCGGCCCCAGATCATGTGCCTCCTCGCCGATATGGAGGCGCATCGCTCCATCCAGCACAAAGAGCACCGCCTCGGTGCCCGGCTCGGTCTCGGGGCGATCGCTTCCGCCGCCGGGGGCGATCTCTGCGATATACTGCGAGAAGGTCTCGGCAAAGCCCGACATCGGGCGCGCCAGCACCCAGAATCGCGCACCCTCCCAGAACGGCAGCAGGCTTGCGACGATATCGCTCATGCAGCCGCCGGGAATGACGGCATAGGCCTCGGTAAACACCGCGCGCCCGGTCATCAGCCGGGTCTGCGGCGGAAGCCCGCCCTCGGGCGCGTGGTAGGAACGGTCGGTCATGGCGTGGTCTCTCCCGAATGGCCCGGCGCGGTGCAGCGCTCAGGCGATATCCATCTCTCGCATCATTGCCTCCAGGCGCGGCACGTCCTCCGGGTTGTTGAGCTCCCAGAACTGCCGCCCGCGAGCCTCCACCTCGACGCAGAGCATCGCGCGTCCGTTCTCGAGAAAACGCAACTGCTCCAGCCCTTCCAGCCCTTCGAGCGGCCCCGGTGCCCAACCCGGATAGGCCGCGAGCGCCGCCGCACGATAGGCATAGACGCCGACATGATGAAACACCGGTGTGGCATCGGCATCGTCGTAGCGGTCAGGGGTGAAAGGGATCACCTCCTTGGAGAAATAGAGCGCGTGGCCCAGGCGGTCGAAAACGGCGGTGGTGCCGCCAACGCGCCCTTCGGCGCGGTCCTGCAAAAAGCCGTTCAGCGCGCGCCCGTCGCAGCGCAGCACCGGCGTCGCCGCGCCGGCCTCCGGATCGGCGCGCAGCCCGGCCACGAGGTCCGACACGAACCACGGCGGGGTAAGCGGGGCATCGCCCTGAAGGTTGACGACAATCTCGTATCCTTCGCCCAGCGCAGCATGGGCCGCAGCGCAGCGCTCGGTGCCGTTGGCGCAGGTTTCAGGCGTCATCACAACCTCGGCGCCGAATCCCTCCGCCGCGTCGCGGATACGCGCGTCGTCGGTCGCCACCACCACGCGGTCCACGCCCGGCACCGCGCAAGCAGCGGCCCACGAGCGTTCGATCAGCGTGCGCGCTACGCCCTCCGCGCCCTTCAGCGGCACCAGCGGCTTGCCGGGATAGCGGGTCGAGGCATAGCGCGCGGGGATGACGACTAGCACGCCCACGCTCAACCCTCCGCGAGATCGACGCCCGGCGCGCAGGCGATGAAGAACGGGTTTGTGAACCCCGGCTTGCCATAGGTAAGCGGCATCAGATCATCGAATCGCAGCACGCGCCCCCCCGCACCTGTCAGCACGGCGTGACCGGCGGCGGTGTCCCATTCCATCGTGCGCCCCAGGCGAGGGTAGAGATCGGCCTCGCCGCTCGCCACGAGGCAGAACTTGAGTGAAGAGCCAGCGCTCGTCATGTCGCGCACATTGTAGCGCGAGATATAATCGTCGGTGGCCTGATCGCGATGCGATTTGGACGCCACCACCATGAGCGCGGCATTGTCCGGTTGCGAAACGCGCAGCGGGCTCTGCGCACCGGGTGTGTCGGGATCGAATGGCCCCGCCTCCTCGACAGCGCGGCCATCGGGCAGGGTGTAGAACATGCGGCCCCGCGCGGGCGCATAGACGATTCCGCGCACCGGTACGCCGTCCTCGACCCAGGCGATGTTGACGGTGAAATCCCCCCGCCGGTTGATGAATTCCTTGGTCCCGTCCAGCGGATCGACGATGAGAAAACTCGTCACGCTCTGCCCGTGCGAGGCGGCCTGTTCCTCGGTCACCAGTGCCACATCGGGAAACGCCGCGCGCAGCCCTGCCGAGATCAGCGCGTCCGCCATCTCGTCGGCCTCGGTCACCGGGCTTGCGTCGGATTTCACCTTCACCTCGAAATCAGGGCCCTCGTAGATCTCCATGATCCGCGCGCCCGCGGCGATCGCCAGCCGGCGCATTTCCGCGATCAATCGTTCCTGCTCCAAATCGTCGTTCCCCTGCCTGATTTGCGCCACTTTGCGGCACTAGTGGATGGATCAATCGATGCCCCTTATGCTAGGTTCGGTGCGGATCGGCAAGGAACCGGCCACAGGGGTCGCCGGGAACGAGGCAACAGCGCATGTTCAAGACCGTCCGACCGTCGTCCTCGCTGCATTCGGCGGTCGTGATCCTAGAGTTGATCTACCACGCCACCGTGCGCAGCATCCGCCAGCAGCACGGCAACGCCATCGTGGCGCTCGGGCTCAACATCCTGACCGTCATCATCATGGTGATGGCATTCTACCTGTTCTTCACGGTTCTGGGCCTCAAATCGGTCAAACTGCGCGGCGATTTCCTGCTGTTCATGATGTCGGGGATTTTCCTGTACATCACGCATATCAAGGTGCTTGGCGCGGTGGTGGGCTCGGATGGCCCTGCCTCGCCGATGATGCAGCACGCGCCCATGAATACCGCGATCACCATCTCTTCCGCGGCACTCGGATCGCTCTATATCCAGACGTTGTCACTCATCATCGTGCTGTTCGTGTACCACGTCGGCGTCAAGCCGATCACCATCTACCAGCCGGCCTATGCCTATGGCATGGTGCTTCTGGCGTGGTTTACCGGATTCGGTGTGGGACTCGTGCTGCTGGCGCTCAAGCCGTGGTTCCCGACCTTCGTCAAGCTGTTCACCACAATCTACCAGCGGGCCAACATGATCGCCTCGGGCAAGATGTTCGTGGTCAACATGCTGCCGCCGATGATTTATAATATGTTTTCCTGGAACCCCCTGTTTCACAACATCGACCAGGCGCGCGGCTACGTGTTCATCAACTACTTCCCGCACAAGACGTCGTTGATGTACCCGATCTATGTCGGCATCTGCCTCGTCATGCTCGGGTTGATAGGCGAGTTCTACACGCGCCGCCACGCCTCGCTGTCGTGGAGTGCGCGGCGCTGACGCCGTGGTCCGCGTCCCGTTCGTCTCAGGTGACGACGCGCATGGTCAGGTTGATGCGTCCCGGCCCGCGCAACAGCCGCGACGAGCCCGGGCGAAGCCGGTCCACCCCGTGATAGGCGAGCCGCGCCGCGCCGCCCAGCACGATGACATCGCCCGACTGCAGCCAGGCGGATTCGGTCGGCCCGCCGCGGGTCGTGTTGCCCACGCGAAACAGCGCCTCGTCGCCCAGCGAGATCGACACCACGGGCCAGTCGAAATTGGCCTCGTCGCGGTCCTGGTGCATCCCCATGCGCGCCTCTGGCTCGTAGAAATTCACCAGGCAGCAATCGGGATCGCGCCGCCCATCCACCAGCGCCCGCCAGACGCCAAGCGCGGTTTCGGGCACCTGCGGCCATTCCATGCCATCGGGGTGGCGCGGCTCGTAGCGATAACCCTTGCGGTCGCTGATCCAGCCCAGCCGCCCCGCCGAGGTCATGCGCACGCTCATCGCCTTGCCCGAGGGCGTGATGGGGCGAAAGAGCGGCGCCGCCATCACCACCGCGCGCACCTCCGCAACGAGCCGCGCCTGCGCGTCGGACGCGAGCCAGCCACGGTAGAGCGCGGCGCCGCGCAAGGTGAGGGTCGGGTCGATCATGGCGGCTTTTTTCATCGCACGCACAGGGTCCCTGTGGCAATCGGGTCGAATTGACCGCAAAGCGCAAGCCGGAATGCTTGCAGGGCTGACCCGCCCTGCCTATATAGCCCACGAACCGCGGGACGGCCTTGCCGCTCCGCGTCGTAAATCCGGGGGCCCGATGCCGAAACGGGTCGGGGCTCCGCCACATCGCCTGAATTAAGAAGGGATCGAAAACATGGCCAAAGTGATTGGTATCGACCTCGGGACCACCAATAGCTGCGTCGCGATCATGGATGGCAGCCAGCCCCGCGTGATCGAGAACTCGGAAGGTGCCCGCACCACCCCCTCCATCGTCGCCTTTACCGAGAGCGAGCGGCTCGTCGGCCAGCCCGCCAAGCGGCAGGCGGTGACCAACCCGGAAAATACGATCTTCGGCGTAAAACGCCTGATCGGTCGTCGGGTGAACGATTCCGATCTCGCCAAGGACAAGAAGAACATGCCCTTTGCCGTGATCGATGGTGGCAACGGCGACGCTTGGGTCGAGGCACGCGGCGAGAAATATTCGCCCAGCCAGATTTCCGCCTTCATCCTCGGCAAGATGAAGGAAACCGCCGAGAGCTATCTCGGCGAGGAGGTGACGCAGGCCGTCATCACCGTTCCCGCCTATTTCAACGACGCCCAGCGCCAGGCCACCAAGGACGCAGGCAAGATCGCCGGGCTCGAGGTGCTGCGCATCATCAACGAGCCGACGGCGGCCGCGCTTGCCTACGGTCTCGAAAAGGAAAACACCCACACCATCGCCGTCTATGACCTCGGCGGCGGCACGTTTGACGTGACAATCCTCGAGATCGACGACGGTCTCTTCGAGGTGAAATCCACCAATGGGGACACGTTCCTCGGCGGCGAGGATTTCGACATGCGCATCGTCAACTACCTCGCCGAGGAGTTCCAAAAGGAACACGGCGTAGACCTGACGAAGGACAAGATGGCTCTCCAGCGCCTCAAGGAGGCCGCCGAGAAGGCCAAGATCGAGCTGTCGAGCTCCAGCCAGACCGAGATCAACCAGCCGTTCATCTCGATGAGTTCCAACGGCCAGCCGCTGCACATGGTGGTCAAGCTCACCCGCGCCAAGCTCGAAAGCCTCGTGAGCGACCTCATCACCGCGTCGATCAAGCCGTGCAAGGCAGCGCTCAAGGATGCCGGCATCTCCGCCTCCGAGGTGGACGAGGTCGTGCTCGTCGGCGGCATGACGCGGATGCCCAAGGTGATCGAGGAAGTGACCAAGTTCTTCGGGCGCGAGCCGCACAAGGGCGTCAACCCTGACGAGGTCGTCGCGATGGGCGCCGCCATTCAGGCAGGCGTGCTGCAAGGCGACGTCAAGGACGTGGTGCTTCTCGACGTGACCCCGCTCAGCCTCGGCATCGAGACGCTCGGCGGTGTGTTCACGCGTCTCATCGACCGCAACACCACGATCCCGACCAACAAGTCGCAGATCTTCTCCACCGCCGAGGACAACCAGTCGGCTGTGACGATCCGCGTCTTCCAGGGCGAGCGCGAGATGGCCGCCGACAACAAGATGCTCGGCCAGTTCAACCTCGAGAACATCCCGCCGGCGCCCCGTGGCATGCCCCAGATCGAGGTGACCTTCGACATCGATGCCAACGGCATCGTCAATGTCAGTGCCAAGGACAAGGGCACCAACAAGGAGCAGAAGATCACCATCCAGGCATCGGGCGGCCTGACGGATGAGGATATCGAGAAGATGGTCAAGGAGGCCGAGGAGAACGCCGAGGCCGACAAGGCCCGCCGCGAACTCGTCGAGGCCCGCAATCAGGCCGAAAGCCTTGTCAACTCGACGGAAAAATCCCTCGAGGAACACGGCGACAAGGTCGATCCGACGACCGTGGAGGCAATCGAGCTTGCCATTTCCGCGCTCAAGGAAGACCTCGAAAAGGACGACGCCACCGCCGAAAAGATCAAGGCCGGTATCCAGAACGTCGCCGAGGCCTCGATGAAGCTTGGCGAAGCCATCTACAAGGCCAGCCAGCAGGAGGACGAGGACGAGGCCAACTCCGCCGATGCCGGGCCGGGCGAGGATGACATCGTCGATGCCGATTTCGAGGACATCGACGACGACAAGCGCCACTGAGGCGATACGCCTTGCGCCGGGGCCCTTGCGGCCCCGGCCTGCGCTTGAAGGAGATCCCAGATGGCCAAACGCGACTATTACGAGGTGCTCGGCCTGTCCAAGGGGGCCTCGGCGGACGAGATCAAGAAGGCCTATCGCCAGAAGGCGAAGGAGCTGCATCCCGACCGCAACAAGGACAACGCCGAGGCCGAACGCCAGTTCAAGGAGGCGGGCGAAGCCTATGACGTCCTGAAGGATCCCGAGAAGAAAGCGGCCTATGACCGGTTCGGCCATGCCGCCTTCGAGGGCGGCATGGGCGGCGGCGGTGGGCCACGGCCCGGCGGCGGCTTTGGCGGCGGGCCCGGCCAGGGCGACTTCGCCTCCGCCTTCTCCGACGTGTTCGACGATCTCTTCGGCGATTTCATGGGCGGCGGACGCGGCGGCGGACGCCAGCGCGCCGCGCGCGGTGCCGACCTGCGCTACAACATGCGCGTGACGCTCGAAGAGGCCTATACCGGCTTGCAGAAGACGATCAAGGTCACCAGTGCCGCGACATGCGACGCCTGTGACGGATCGGGGGCCGAGGGCGGCGCACAGCCCAGCACCTGCCCGACCTGCTCGGGCATGGGCAAGGTGCGCGCGCAACAGGGGTTCTTCACGGTAGAGCGGACCTGCCCCACCTGCGGCGGACTTGGCCAGATCGTCAAGAACCCGTGCAAGGAATGCCAGGGCCAGGGCCGCGTGCCCAAGGAACGCGCGCTCAGCGTCAACATCCCGGCAGGCGTCGAGACCGGCACCCGCATCCGCCTGTCAGGCGAGGGCGAGGCGGGGATGCGCGGCGGCCCCGCGGGTGATCTTTACATCTTCATCGAGGTTGCCCCGCACGAGATATTCGAGCGCGAAGAGGCCAACCTGTTCTGCCGCGTGCCGGTGTCGATGACGCGCGCCGCGCTGGGCGGCGATATCGAGGTGCCGACGATCGACGGCGGCCGCTCGCGCGTCAAGATTCCCGGCGGCTCGCAATCGGGTCGCCAGATGCGCCTGCGCGGCAAGGGTATGCCGGCGCTGCGCGGCGGCGGGCAGGGTGACATGTTCATCGAGCTCGCGGTCGAGACCCCGGTGAACCTCACCAGCCGCCAGAAGGAACTGCTGCGCGAGTTCGAGACCATGAGCGAGGACAACAACCCCGAGAGCAAGAGCTTCTTCTCCTCGGTCAAGGATTTCTGGGACTCGATGAAAAGCTGACGGGCAGCCGTCAGCCGTTAACCTCCTGGTAAGGCGGGTGCGCGATGCTGCCCGGTATGCAGACGCCGCCCGCCTTTTCCGATGCCTGCCTGCCGCTCTTCTCCACGGCCCCGGTGCCGGCTGACCGGCCTAACAGGGCCGAGCGGCATCCGCCCTATGTCCGCGACCACCGCCGCCGCCTGCGCGAGCGGTTCCTCGCGGGCGGGGCTGCGGCGGTGCCGGATTACGAAATGCTCGAATTGGTGCTCTTCCGTGCCATCCCCCGCCGTGACGTCAAGCCGATCGCCCATGCCCTGCTCACGCGGTTCGGCGATTTCGCGGGTGTGCTCTCGGCCCCGTCCGAGCAGCTATCGGAGGTGGGCGGCGTGGGCGCTTCGGTCATCACCGAGTTGCGCATCGTCGAGGCCGCCGCTCACCGGCTCGCACAGTCCCGCGTGATGGGGCGGCAGGCGATCTCGTCCTGGACCGCGCTGATCGACTATTGCCGTACCAGCATGGCGCATCGCGGGACCGAGCAGTTTCGCGTCTTCTACCTCGACCGCAAGAACGTACTCATTGCCGACGAAGAACAGGCGCGCGGCACCGTCGATCACGTTCCGGTCTACCCGCGCGAGGTGGTTAAGCGCGCGCTGCTGCTCGATGCCAGCGCGCTCATCCTCGTGCATAACCACCCCTCCGGCGATCCCACCCCCTCGCAGGCCGACATCTCCATGACCGCCGAGGTCGCGCGCGCCGCCGAGGCGCTCGGCCTCGTGCTGCACGATCACGTCATCATCGGCAAATCGGCCGAGGCCAGCTTTCGCGCCGAGGGCTACCTGTAACGGGTCACGGCGGCGTCACCGCACCCAGACCTCGACCCGGCGGTTCACCCGCCGGCCCCAGGCGGTATCGTCGCAGGCCATCGGCATCGCCTCGCCAAAGGCATCGACCGCGATATCCACCCGGTCGAGCCGGGCGGTTTCCGACATCGCCACCACCGCGTCGCGAACCGCCTGCGCGCGGCGCAACGCGATCTCGCGGTTGGCCGCTGGCGGACCCTCACTGTCGGAGAACCCGACGAAAACCAGTCGCCGGTTGTCGTATAGCCCCAGTTGCAGCGCGTCGGACAGCCGCTCGACATTCGACCGCGACTGCACGTCGAGTCGCGCCGAACCCGCCTCGAATCGAAAACTCGTGGTCAGCCGCCTGAGCGGAGCCAGCAGCCCGACCATGCGCTTGAGCTCATCGAGACCGGTCTCCTCCCCGGCCATCGCGATGGAATTGGCAAACCGGTCGCCCTGCCGCGCGATGCCGATCTCCTCGGGTGCCTGGTCCACGAACCCCGCCCTCCGGATGACAAGCTGCGCGGACGGGTCGTCGATATAGGCGATGAAGTCGCGGATGATCTTGGGCATCCGGCGTGCCGGAAGGTAAAGAAGCAGCGGCGCGGTCAGCGGATAATCCTCGGTCTTGACCGTCCGCCGATTCGCCCGCAGCGCAAATCCGCACGGCCCGGTCAGCGCCAGCTCCCAGGCCTCGCCCTGTTCCGAGCGCGGCGTGAGGCCGAACGCGAAAGGATTCGCCACCACGGCGCGCGCAAGCGCCGCGCCGTCGCGATGCGGGATCATGCGGTCCGGCAGATCGCGGCCCTCGGGCAGCATGGCTTGATCGGCGGTAGCCTGGCCGATCCCGGTGTCGGGCGCCCACAGATGCAGGTCGATGGGCGCGTCGGGGCCGCCGAGCGCGGCCCAGTTGGTGATCTCGCCCGAGAGGATATGTGACAGGTCACGCAGGCTCAGGCTCTGAACCGGGTTGGCGGGGGCCACGACCGGCACCAGCGCGTCGAGCGCCAGCACCCGCATCCGCGCCGGTGTCGTGAGGTCGCCCAGCCCCGCCTCGCGCGCGCGGTCCAGCTCTTCGCCGCGCGCCTCGCGCAGGCTCATCGCGATGTCGGCCTCGCCCGCGAGCAGGTCGGCGAGGCCCTCATCCGAGGTGGTCAGCCGGAAGCGGAAATCGCCCAGGAGCGTTGCATCCTCGCCACGCGCATGGAGGGTCAGGCGCGCACTGTCGCTGTCCGCGTCATGACGCCGAAGCACGTATCCATCACGGATGGCAAACGCCTCGAGCAACGACGGCAACAGCACTTGCCCGATGATCGGCGCGCCGGAGAACACCGCACGCGCGACAAAAGCCTCAAGATCGGGACAGCCCGGACCTTCGCATGTCACGCCCGAGCCATCGATCGTCAATTCGCCATAGACCGTTTCGACCCGGTAGAACTCGCCGTCGAATCCGAGCAGGTCGCCTTCTATCGCGACCGTGCCGTCATGCGACCGCAACAGCACATCCTGCGCCGCGACCGGCCCGGCGCAAACCGCCATGAATAGTGCGGCGAGGCTGGCCGCACGCAGTCCCGCCATGTCCCGATCCCTGAATACCTGCGCTTCACTTTTGCGCGATATTCAGGTCATTGAACAGGTTTTTCAACACCAGAAACTCACCCGTCGCCTCGCAACCCGGCATCGGCAGAACCAGGTCTTGCACCCGCAGCGCGGCCCCGTCGCCCTCGGTCGAGATGCCCTGTGCCTCGACATCGCGGCCGCAATTGCCATCGGTCACCTCCGCCTCCAGTCTCAGCGCCACCGTGCCCTCCCGCGTCGCGCTGGCGGTGGGAAATGTATAGACTTCGGCACGCAGCGCCGGGCCGGGCACGTCGCCGCCCAGCCGCATTACGAATCCCTCGGCCTCGGCCTGCGTCCCCTCGGACCACACATGACCGGGCATGCCGAAATCAGCCCCGTATTCGAGCGCATGCAGCCGCAGGCTGCGCGCGTCGCCGCTCCATTGCACCACGAACCGGTCGTAGAGTGCCAGATCGTCGATCGTGGCCGTCGCGAGCGCCCCCTTGCCATCCTCGAAGGCGGCAATAAACACGGCCGATTCTGCAAGCGCCGGCAGGTCGATGCGGGCGCCCCCGTCCACGTCGGTGAGAGCCGAGATCATCATGCCGTTGTGGTGCAGGGTCACCCGCGCGTTCGGGTGGCAGGGCGCGTCGAGATCGAGGCGCACGATCGCCGCCTCGCGCACCGAGGCCGTCATCTCGGCCTCGCACTCAAAGGATGGCGCGCGCTCCTCCGACGGAAGATCTCCGGGGACGGCGATGTCACGGGCCACGGCGCGCGTCACTTGCGCGTCGGGCAGGGTCGCCGGGTCGGGCATCAGCGGCAGCGCCGGGGCCGATGTCAGCTCGATCCGGGAAATCTCCACCGGCTGCGCAACCTGCGCCGCACGGGCGGGGCCGGGTGGCGAGGCCGCCCCCGCCTGCATGAAATACGCATAGCCGAGAGCCGCAAAAATGCTGCCCCCCGCGACGATGTAGCGCCTTACCTGGGCCATGACGCCCTCCAAGCCTTGAACAGATTCAAGGTTAGGGCTTAGCCGTTGAAAAAGGCCTCATGGTGTCAGGAAAGCGGGATCATTCTGACGCTGTCAGGTCAACCTGCCGTGACAATGCTTGAATTTCTTGCCCGAACCGCAGGGGCAAGAATCATTGCGCCCGGGGTTGCCCCATGTCGACGGATCGGATTCGACAAAGCCCGGCACCGCGTCGGGAAACGCGCTCTCCGCCCCCGCGTCCGCGGGCTGTGCCGCTGCCTCCATCGCTGCGCGCTGCTGTTCGAGGTCGCGCATGAGCGCGGTCTGCTCTTCCTCGGTCATGGGGCGAATTTGCGCGAGCTTCTGGGTCACGTCGCCGCGAAGCCCGTCGAGCATCGTCTGGAAAAGGTGAAACGATTCACTCTTGTACTCGTTGAGCGGATCGCGTTGCGCATAACCGCGAAAGCCCACCACCGAACGCAGGTGTTCAAGCGTCAGCAGGTGCTCGCGCCACTTGGTATCAATGGTCTGCAACAGCACTTGCTTCTCGATCATGCGCATGGTCTCGGGACCGAATTGTGCGGCCTTCGCCGCCATCATCTCGTCGGCGGCCTTTTCCAGGCGTTCAGCGATGTCCTCGTCATCGACGCCTTCCTCGGCGGCCCAGTCCACCAACGGCAGGTCCATGCCAAGCCGCTCGCGCACGGCCTCCTGCATACCCTCGGTATCCCACTGGTCGGCATAGGTCTTGGGCGGCATATACTGATCGACAATGTCAGAGATCACCTCGGCGCGCATGTCGCCGACGATCTCGCTGAGGTCATCGGCCTTCATGATGTCGAGTCGCTGCTTGAAGATCACCTTGCGCTGCTCGTTCATCACGTCGTCGAATTTCAGCAATTGCTTGCGGATGTCGAAGTTACGCGCCTCCACCTTGGCCTGCGCCCGCTCCAGCGATTTGTTCACCCAGGGGTGGATGATCGCCTCACCCTCCTTCATGCCCAGGGTCGAGAGCACCTTTTCGAGCCGGTCACTGCCGAAGATGCGCATCAGGTCATCCTCGAGACTGAGATAAAAGGCCGACAGCCCCGGGTCACCCTGGCGCCCCGACCGTCCGCGCAGCTGGTTGTCGATGCGGCGGCTTTCGTGGCGCTCGGTGGCCAGAACGAACAGGCCGCCCGCCTCGATCACCGCCTGCTCGTCGGCGGCGTGCGCGTCCTCGATCTGCTTGCGGATCGCCTCGGGGTCGCCGTCGGGATCTGCGGCGATGGCCTCCATGATCTGGAAATCGACGTTTCCGCCCAGCTTGATGTCGGTGCCGCGCCCGGCCATGTTCGTGGCGATGGTCACCGCGCCAAGCTTGCCCGCGTCGGCGATGATCTGCGCCTCTTGCTCGTGCTGGCGCGCGTTGAGCACGTTATGCGCGATGCCGGCTTTTTTCAGGAGCGCGCTCAGCATCTCGGATTTCTCGATGGAGGTGGTGCCGACGAGGGTCGGTTGCCCCTTTTCGTGCGCTTCACGGATTTCCTCGACGATGGCCTCGTATTTCTCTTGCGCGGTGCGATAGACGGCGTCGTCCTTGTCGATGCGGGCGATAGGGCGGTTGGTGGGCACCTCGACCACGCCGAGGCCATAGATCTCGGCAAATTCCTCGGCCTCGGTCACCGCTGTGCCGGTCATGCCCGACAGCTTGTCATAGAGCCGAAAGTAATTCTGGAAGGTGACCGAGGCGAGCGTCACGTTCTCGGGCTGGATGTCGCATCCTTCCTTGGCCTCGATCGCCTGGTGAAGCCCGTCCGACAGCCGCCGCCCGGCCATCATCCGCCCGGTGAACTCGTCGATCAGAACCACCTCGCCACCGCGCACGATATAGTCCTTGTCCCTGGAGAACAGCTTGTGCGCGCGCAGGCCCTGGTTGACGTGGTGCACGATGGTCGTGCTCTCTGGATCGTAGAGCGATTGCCCCTCGGGCAAAAGCTCGCGCTGGTGCAGCAACTGCTCGAGAAACTCGTTGCCCTCGTCGGTATAGGTGACGTTGCGGGTCTTCTCGTCTAGGGTGTAATGCTCCTCGCTCAGCTCGGGAATCACGGTGTCGATGGTGCGATACAGATCGCTGCGATCCTGGCTCGGCCCCGAGATGATGAGCGGCGTGCGCGCTTCGTCGATGAGGATGCTGTCCACCTCGTCCACGATCGCGAAATTGTGCCCGCGCTGGTTCATCTCCTCCAGCGACGCCTTCATGTTGTCGCGCAGGTAGTCAAATCCCAGTTCGTTGTTGGTGGCATAGGTGACATCGGCACCATAGGCCTCTTTCTTTTCCGCCTCGGGCTGCTGCGGATAGACGACACCGGTGGTCATGCCCAACGCGCCAAAGACCTTGCCCATCCAGTCGGCATCGCGCCGCGCGAGATAGTCGTTGACGGTGACGATATGCACGCCCTTGCCCGACAGCGCGTTGAGATAGGCGGGCAGGGTCGCCACCAGCGTCTTGCCCTCGCCGGTCTTCATCTCCGAGATGTTGCCCTGGTGCAGGAAAATTCCGCCCATGAGCTGCACATCGAAGGCCCGCAGCCCGAGCGCGCGGCGCGCAGCCTCCCGGCAATTGGCGAATGCCTCGGGCAACATCGCGTCAAGGCTCTCGCCCCCGGCGATACGCTTGCGGAACTCTTCGGTCTTCGCGATCAGCCCTTCGTCGTCCAGTGCCTCGTATTCCGGCTCGAGCGCATTGATCTTTTCGATCAGGGGCCGCGTCGTCTTTATCTTGCGATCATTCGGGGTTCCGAAAATCTTGCGCGCGACCGTTCCAATACCAAGCATGTCTCATCCGTTCCGGTGTTTCGGCTTCAGCGAAGGCAATCGCTTGCCCCGCCTGCCCGCGCGCCCTAAAACGGGCGCAAGTGTGTGGGCCGCGCCTTGATTACAAGGCGATGTAAGGGGCCGCCGGAAAAGTGTCAACGTCGCGCGCCAAAGGGCCATGCGGCGATCTGGATAAAGGATGATTTCCATGTTGCAACGGCTTCTTGCGCCCGTGCTTCTCGCAGCGCTCACCGCGGGTGTGCCCGCCGCCGCCCAGGATGAGCCCCCGCTCGACACGGTGATGGCCACCGTCGGCGAGACCGAGATCACCCTCGGCCACATGCTCGTCCTGCGCGGCACCCTGCCCGAGCAATACAACCAGATCCCCCCGGACGTGCTTTTCCGCGGCGTCCTCGATCAGCTTGTGCAGCAGGAGCTTCTCAGCCAATCCCACGAGGGCGCGCTGTCACGGGTCGCACAGCTTCGGCTGGACAACGAACAGCGCGCAATCACCGCCTCCGAGGTGATCGGCGAGATCACCGGCGAGGCGGTCACCGACGAGGCGCTGCAAGCCGCCTATGACAGCGAATATACCGGGGCCGCCGAAGAGACCGAATATCGCGCTTCGCACATCCTCGTGGAGACCGAGGAGGAGGCCCAGGCGCTTGTCGAAGAGATCGCCGGCGGCGCCAATTTCGCGGCGTTGGCACAAGAGCATTCCACTGGCCCGTCCGGTCCATCGGGGGGCGAGCTCGGCTGGTTTGGCGCGGGCGTGATGGTGCCGGAATTCTCCGAGGCGGTAACAGCGCTCGACGTGGGCGAGGTCTCCGACCCGGTAAAGACCCAGTTCGGCTGGCATGTCATCAAGCTCAACGAGACCCGGGCGAAGGAAAAGCCCGCGCTCGCCGACGTGCGCGACGAGCTTGCCGATACCCTGCGCCGTCAGGCGCTCGACGCCCATGTCGCGCAGCTCGAGGCCAACAGCGCGGTGGACCGCTCCGGCAGCGACGGCATGGACCCGGCGCTCATCAACCGGTTCGATCTTCTGGAGAACTGATCCAATGGGCAAATCCCTGCCGGTCTCGCCGCTCGCGCCGGACACCTTCCCCGACCTGCCCGAAATCGGCGGTGTGCGGTTTGCCACCGCCGAGGCCGGGGTGCGCTACTCGGGTCGCACGGACGTGATGCTTGCCAGTCTCGCGCCGGGCACGTCGGTGGCCGGGGTGTTCACCCGCTCGGCCACGCGCTCGGCAGCGGTGCTCGACTGCCAGGCCAAGATCGGCGGCGACCCCGCGCAGGGCGCGGCCATCCTGGTCAATTCCGGCAATGCCAATGCCTTTACCGGACGGCGTGGCACAGCGGCGGTCGAGGCCGTGACCAACGCCACCGCCAAGCGGCTCGGCATTCCGTCCGACCGCGTCTTTACCGCCTCCACCGGCGTCATCGGAGAGCCGCTGCCGCACGACCGCGTCACCGCCTGCCTCGACGATCTCGCCACGCGCCTCGCACCCGGCGGCATCGCCGATGCCGCGCACGCGATCATGACCACCGACACCTTCCCAAAGGGTTCAACCGAGACCGTCACCATCGACGGGCAGCCGGTGCGAATCGCCGGAATCGCCAAGGGATCGGGCATGATCGCGCCCGACATGGCGACAATGCTGGTCTACATCTTCACCGACGCGGCGATGGAACAGCCGGTGTTGCAGGACATGCTGAGCGTTCTCAACCGAACCACCTTCAACTGCATCACCGTCGACAGCGACACCTCCACCTCCGACACGCTCCTGATGGCGGCAACGGGGGCATCCGGCATCCGGATTTCCGGTACCAATGTCGGCTTTATGGAGGCGCTGCGCCGGGTGATGCTCGACCTCGCGCAGCAGGTGGTGCGTGACGGTGAGGGGGCCACGAAATTCATCGAGGTCTCCGTGACCGGTGCCGCCTCGGATGCCGAGGCACATGTCCATGCGAAATCCATCGCCAATTCGCCACTGGTCAAGACCGCCATCGCCGGCGAGGACCCGAACTGGGGCCGCGTCGTCATGGCGGTGGGCAAGTCCGGCGCCCGCGCCGACCGCGACCGGCTGTCGATCTGGTTCGGCGAGCTGGAGGTCGCGCGCGATGGCGAAGTGAGCCCCGATCACGACGAGGACAAGGCCGCCGCCTACATGAAGAACGAGGAAATCGTGATTCATGTGGATCTCGGCCTTGGCGGCGGCACGGCGCGGGTCTGGACCTGCGATCTGACCCACGGCTATATCGAGATCAACGCGGATTACCGTTCGTGAAAGGCAAGCAATCACAGGAAAAGTGGGCACCGGTTTTCCGTCCGAGATTGCGCCAATGAAAACAGTCCTTGTCTCGGCCGTGGCGCTCATCGACGTGGAGGGGCGCGTTTTGCTGGCGCAGCGCCCCGCGGGCAAGGCGATGGCGGGCCTGTGGGAGTTTCCCGGCGGCAAGGTCGAACCCGGAGAGACGCCCGAGGCCGCCCTGATCCGCGAGTTGCACGAAGAACTCGGGATCGACACGTGGGCGTCGTGCCTCGCGCCGCTGACCTTCGCCAGCCATTCCTATGAAGATTTCCACCTGCTGATGCCGGTTTTCGCCTGCCGCAAATGGCAGGGAATCGCGCAGGGGCGCGAAGGACAGGCGCTCAAATGGGTGCGCGCGGGCGACCTGCGTTCCTACCCGATGCCCCCGGCCGACATCCCCCTCATCGCGATCCTTCGCGACTGGCTTTGACCGGGCACCACCCGACTCATCCCCAACGAAAAAGGGCGACCCGACGGGCCGCCCTCATTGTCATCTCGCCCACGCCGATCACGACAGCGAGCGCGTGACCTCCTCGCGCTCGAATATCTCGATCACGTCGCCCGGGCGGACATCCTCGTAATTCTCGAAGGCCATGCCGCATTCCTGACCCGAGATGACCTCGGCAACCTCGTCCTTGAACCGCTTGAGCGTCTTGAGTGTGCCCTCGTGGATCACCACGTCATCGCGCAACAGCCGCACCCCGGCGGACCGGCGCGCCACGCCCTCGGTAACGAGACAGCCCGCCACCTTGCCCACGTTCGAGACCTTGAACACCTCGCGAATCTCGGCATAGCCGATGAACTTCTCGCGAATTTCCGCGCCAAGCAGACCGCTCGCCGCCGCCTTCACGTCATCCACCAGATCGTAGATCACCGAATAGTAGCGGATTTCCACGCCCTTCTGGTTGGCGCTGTTGCGCGCCGGCGCGTTGGCCCGCACGTTGAAGCCCAGAACCGGCGCACCCGAGGCTTCGGCGAGCCCGATATCGGATTCGGTAATGGCGCCGACGCCCGAGTGCAGCACGCGCACGCGCACTTCGTCGTTGCCGATCTTCTCCATCGCCTGAATGATCGCCTCGGCAGAGCCCTGAACGTCGGCCTTGACCACGATGGGCAGTTCCTTGACGTTCTCGTCTTCCTTGGCCTTGGCCAACAACTGCTCCAGCGAGGTACCTGCTCCGGCAGCCGCCCGCTTTTCCTTGGCAGCGTTGGCGCGGTATTCGGCGATCTCGCGGGCCTGCCCCTCGGTGTCGACGACGTTGAGCACGTCGCCCGCCTCGGGTGTCCCGTTGAGCCCAAGCACCTCGACCGGCACCGACGGCCCGGCCTCCTTGACCCGCTCGCCCCGGTCATTGATGAGCGCGCGCACCTTGCCGTACTGCTCGCCCACGACAAAGATGTCGCCCTGCCGAAGCGTGCCCTTCTGCACAAGGACCGTTGCCACGGGGCCACGGCCCACGTCGAGCTGCGCCTCGATCACGGCACCTTCGGCGGCGCGGTCAGGGTTGGCCTTGAGTTCAAGGATTTCCGACTGGAGCGCGATCGCCTCAAGCAATTCATCGAGGCCCTGCCCGGTGACAGCCGACACCTCGACATCCTGCACATCGCCCGACATCGCCTCGACGACCACCTCGTGGCGCAGCAGGTCCGAGCGGACCTTGTCCGGGTCGGCGGCGGGCAGGTCGACCTTGTTGATCGCCACGATCATCGGCACCTTTGCCGCCTTGGCGTGGTTGATCGCCTCGACGGTCTGCGGCATCACCGCATCGTCGGCGGCCACGACAAGCACCACGATATCCGTGACCTGCGCCCCGCGCGACCGCATAGAGGTAAAGGCCGCGTGGCCCGGCGTATCGAGGAAGCTCAGCACCGCGCCACTGTCGGTCGTGACCTGGTAGGCGCCGATATGCTGGGTGATGCCCCCGGCCTCGCCCGCCACCACCTTGGCATCGCGGATCGCATCGAGAAGCGAAGTCTTGCCGTGATCCACGTGGCCCATGATGGTGATAACCGGCGGGCGCGGCTTGAGATCCTCGGGCTTGTCCTCGACCTGCGCGATCACGTCTTCCACGTCCGAGTCGCTCACGCGGACCACGCGGTGGCCGAATTCCTCGATGATGAGCTCGGCCGTATCGGCGTCGATCGCCTCATTCTGCGTGACCATCATGCCGTTCTGCATCAGCGCCTTGACCACGTCGCCCACGCGCTCGGCCATGCGGCCCGCAAGCTCCGAAACCACGATCACCTCGGGCAGTTGCACATCGCGCACGACCTTCTCGCGCTCCTGCGCGCCGCCCATCGCCTTCTGGCGCGCGCGCTCTTGCTTGCGCTTCATCGCGGCCATGCTCTTCTGGCGTCCGCCCTCGCCGCCCGAAAGCGCCTGGTTGAGCGTCAGCTTGCCCGAGCGGCGGCCATCTTCTCCGCCACGGCCCTTGCCGCGACGGGCGCCCTTGTCGTCGTCCTCACGCTTGCGCGGCGCGGGGGCGGACTTCGCAGGGGCCTGTCGGGTCGGCGCCGGATCGGGCGCGGCGGCCGCGGGCTTCGCGGTCTCCTGCTCGGCCTCGCGCTTGCGGCGCACATCTTCCTCGGTCTTTTGCCGTGCGCGCTCCTCGGCCTCGCGCTGCTCGCGCTCCTTGGCCTCGGCCTCGTCGCGGCGGCGCTGGCGCTCCTCCTCGCGGGCCTTTTCCTCGGCCTCGCGGCGGGCGGTGTCATCGGCCTCACGCGCCTTGGCGGCGGCGAGCGCCTTCAGGCGACGTTCAAGCTCGGCCTCCGAGACGCCGGCCGGGCGCTTGTTGCTCCCGCTTCCGGCAGACGGCTTGCCGGACGCGCCCGCGCCCGTCCCCGCGCCCGGCTTGGGCACGACGACACGCTTGCGCTTGGTTTCCACCACGACGTTCTTTGTGCGCCCGTGGCTGAAGCTTTGCTTCACGTTCCCCGCACGGGGACCGCCACGCACACCCAGAGGTTTCTTTCCGTCGTTGTCGCTCATATTCTCTTACTTTCCTTTCCGGCGCGCAGTCCCGCCGTCCGAGACGCGCAGACCTTTCAGTCTTGCCGCCTCCTCTACAACACGTTGCGCCAAACCTCCATAGCCCAGCACGGCATGGATCGTTGTTTGACGGCTGAAAGCCTGTCCAAGCTCGTCGGCGGTGAGCCAACCAATATAGGTAGCACCCTCGGGTGTGCTCAAGCCCGACTTGCCGCGCTCCGAACCGTCGCTCGCCTGCAACAGGGCGCGCACGTCGCCGCGCATCAGCCGGTCCTTGACCTTCTCGTACCCCGCCACCGCGCCGCCACCCTTGCGCGCGAGGCTGATGAGATTGATAACCCGCCGCGCGATGAGCCCCTCCACCAACGCGGCAAGGTCTTCTGGCACGGTCACCTGTTGCCGCGCAGCGCGAGCGAAAAGCCCCTTCTTCGCGGCGCGGTCGATCGCCGCGCTGTCCGGCACCACGTAGATGCCGCGCCCCGGCAGCTTGGCCGCCACGTCGGGGACAACCGCGCCATCGGGCCCGATCACGAACCGCACCAGCGACGCCTTCGGACGCACCTCGCCCGTTGCGATGCACTTGCGTTCCGGACCGTCCGCGCGATCCTTGGGTTGCCCTCCGCGACCCATGACTGACCCCGGGGCCTGAGCGATCAGGCCCCGGTCTCCTCTTCGCTGTCCGGCGCCGCGTCCGCGGCCTCGCCGGTTTCTTCGGTCTGCGGCACGAGGTCATCGGGATCGACCCAGCCGAGCATCACCCGCGCGGTCATCACCATGTCCTGCGCCTCCTCCAGCGACACCTCGAACGGCTCCAGTATCCCGTCATCCTTGACACGCACGCCCCCATCCGTGGTCCATCCCCCGGCCAGCTCCCAGTCGGCGCAAGTGGCGAAGTCCTCCAGCGTCTTTACATCGTCCTGCGCCAGCGCCAGCACCATCTGCGGGCTCAGCCCCTCGAAACCGATGAGGCTGTCCTCGGCGCCCAGTGCGCGCGCCTTTTCCAGCGCCTCGGCGGCCTGCGCCTCGAGCACGTCGCGCGCCCGCGCCTGAAGCTCCCCAGCGGTGTCTTCGTCGACCCCGTCGATGGTCAGAAGCTCGTCGACCTCGACATATGCCACCTCTTCGAGCGTGGTAAAGCCCTCGGCCACCAGCAATTGCGCAAAGAACTCGTCGAGGTCGAGCGTGTCCATGAACAGCTTGGTGCGCTCCTCGAAATCCTTCTGCCGCCGCTCGCTGTCCTGCGCCTCGGTCATGATGTCGATATCGAGCCCGGTGAGCTGGCTCGCCAGCCGCACGTTCTGCCCGCGCCGCCCGATGGCGAGGCTGAGCTGATCCTCCGGGACCACCACTTCGATGCGCTGCGCGTCCTCGTCGATCACCACCTTGCTGACCTCGGCGGGCTGCAGCGCGTTGACGAGGAACGTGGCCTGGTCCTCGTTCCACGGGATGATGTCGATCTTCTCGCCCTGAAGCTCGTTGACCACCGCCTGCACGCGGCTGCCGCGCATGCCGACGCAGGCGCCAACCGGGTCGATCGAGCTGTCATAGCTGATCACCGCGATCTTGGCGCGGCTGCCGGGATCGCGGGCCACGGCCTTGATGTCGATAATGCCGTCGTAGATTTCCGGCACCTCCATCTTGAACAGTTCGGCCATGAATTCGGGCGCTGTGCGGCTGAGGAAGATTTGCGGCCCACGCTGCTCGCGGCGCACGTCCTTCACATAGGCGCGGATGCGCTCGCCGGGACGATAGGCCTCGCGGCCGATCTTCTCGTTGCGACGCAGCATCGCCTCGCCATAACCCTGAAGCTCGACGACGACGTTGCCATATTCCTCGCGCTTGACGACACCGTTGATGATCGTGCCCGCGCGATCCTTGAACGCCTCGTACTGACGGTCGCGCTCGGCCTCGCGCACCTTCTGCAGGATCACCTGCTTGGCGCTCTGCGCCGCGATCCGGCCCATCTCCACCGGCGGCACCGCCTCGTGAAACTCGTCGCCCGCCTGCGGCTCGCCCGCCTCGGCGGGGTCGATCCGCACGCCATCGCGCAGCCAGAAGTCGTCGCGCCCCGGCGCGGCGGGGACGAAATAAGCCTTGGCTTGATCGGGCGTAAACTCGGCCTGGTAATTCTCCAGCGCCTCTTCGTCGACCACGGTGCGCACGCGGGTGAATGCCGCGCGTCCGGTCTTGCGGTCAATCTTGACATGGATATCCATCTCGGCGCCGTAGCGGCTCTTGGCGGCCCGCGCGAGACTCTCCTCCATCGCGTCGATCACCAGGCCGGGGTCGATCATCTTCTCGCGCGCCACGGCTTCTGCGGTCTGCAAAAGCTCAAGCTGGTTGGCCGATGTGATTGCCATTCTCAGTCCTCCTCGGAACCGCTATCGGTTTCTATCTCGTCAAAATTCGTCTCGTCGATCACGCCCGCCGCCTTGCGTGCGCGCAGCATCTCGCGGATCAGCTCCTCGGTCAGGACAAGCTTGGCGTCGCTCAGCCAGTCGAATTGCAGGCCGATGGTGCCCTCGTCGACGTTGAGCATCACCTCCTCACCCTCGACGCCGGCCAGAACCCCCTTGAACCGCCGCCGCCCGTCGATCATCTCGGCGGTTTCGAGCTTGGCCTCGTAGCCCTCGAACTCCTCGAAATCCTTGAGCCGCGTCAGCGGCCGGTCGATGCCCGGGCTCGACACCTCGAGCGTATAGGCATCGGTGATCGGGTCCTCCACGTCGAGAACCGCGCTCACAGCCGTGCTGATCGCGCCACACTCGTCCACTTCGATCCCGCCCTCGGGCCGGTCGGCCATGATCTGCAAGAGCTGCGTCTTGCCGCCCATCAGCCGCACGCGCACAAGCTCGAATCCCATGTCCTCGATCACCGGCGTGATGATCTCGGCCAGTCTGCGGTCAATGGCAGCCTTTGCGATGAGGTCGTTGGTCATTGGTCCAAACACAAAAAAACGGGCGCGCGGCCCGTTGTCTTACCCGGTGGAACCGGCGGAAAGCCCGCGGCGCCGCTGTCAATCGCGCATATAGGCCTCCACCGGGCGCTTTGCAAGCGGGGATTTTCAGGGTGGCGTGCCTCGCATCTCGCCCCAGCCCTCCGACTGCATCTCGCGCAACCGGCTCGCCGTGCGCGCGAACTCGAACGATCCCTCCCCCTCGACATAAAGGTATTCCGGCTCCGCCGCCGCGAGGCAGATCAGCCGCACCCGCGCCTCGTAGAGCGCGTCGATCAGCGTGACGAAGCGTTTCGCCTCGTTGAAGTTGGCCCGCCCCATCTGGGGTATGTTCTCCAATACCAGCACCCGCACCCCCTGCGCCAGTGCGAGGTAATCCGCCGGGCCCAGGGGGCAGCCGCACAGATCGTAGAACGTTGCCCGGGCAACGCCGTTGTGAAATGCGGGGATCGTTACCACGCGCTTGTTGACGATGATGTCGTGCGGCGCGGCGCGGCCCCCGGTCAGGTCTTGCCAGATCGTTTCTATACTGGCCCGGTTCTCCGCGTTGACCGGCGTGAAATACACGCCGCCCCCTGCGAGCCGATCCTGTCGATAATCCTTCGGCCCGGACATTTCGCGCACCACCATCCGCTCCTTCACCAACCCGATAAAGGGCAGGAAGAGCTGCCGGTTAAGCCCGTTCTCGTATAGGTCATCGGGCACCCGGTTGGACGTGGTCACCACCACCACCCCGGCCTCGAACAGCGCCTCGAACAGCCGCCCGACGATCATCGCGTCGGTAATGTCGGTGATCTGCATCTCGTCAAAGGCCAGGAGCCGCACAGAGCGTGCCACTTCCGCCGCCACCGGCGCCAGCGCATCCGATTCGCCCCGCGCCCGCGCAGCATGAAGCCCGGCATGGATTTCCTGCATGAAGGCGTGAAAATGTACCCGCCGCTTGGGCACATCGATGCTGTCCACGAACATGTCCATCAGCATCGACTTGCCGCGTCCGACGCCCCCCCAGAGATAAAGCCCCTTGGGCGGCTCGGGCGCACGGCGGAACCAGCCACGCCGCTGCGGCTCTGCCAATGCCGCGCGGATACGCTCGAATTCCGGCAGGACGTCCTCCTGCGCCGGGTCGCGCAACAGCGCACCCTCGGCCACGAGACGCTCATAGATATCGGGCAAGGTATCCATCACATGCGGCCTGTCGCGTTCCCGGCGCTCAGTGTCGGTCCGCCAGCCGCGCCATGACGCCCACCAGCTCGGCGCTGATGCCCGGCTCAGACAGCGCGTGCCCCGCCATCGGCACCATCCGCAGATCGCAGGACGGCCAGCGCGCGGCCAGCCGGTGCGCCGAAGCGGGCGGGCAAATCATGTCATAGCGGCCCTGCACGATGGTGCCCGGTACCTCCGCGATCAGGTGCATGTGATTGAGAATGTGTCCGTCCTTCTCAAGAAACCCGCGGTTGCGGAAATAATGGTTCTCCAGCCGGGCAAAGGCGCGGGCGTAATCGGCGGGCGCGTCGCCCCCGGTGCCGGTGGATTGCACGGTGGCCAGCGCATTTTCCCATGCCGACCACGCCTTGGCATGGGCGATCTCCTCGGCCATGTCCCCGGAAAACAGCCGTTTGTTGTAGGCGGCAATCAAATCGCCACGCTCGGCCTCGGGGATGAGCGCGACAAATCGCGCCCATGTTTCCGGCCAGAACGCCGCCGCCCCCCCGCCATAGAACCAGTCGAGCTCGGCCTGCGTCATGGTGAACACGCCGCGCAGCACCAGGTGCCGTGCCCGGTCGGGATGGGTCTGTGCATAGAGCAGCGCCAGCGTCGCCCCCCAGCTTCCGCCGAACACGATCCACCGCTCGATGCCCAGCGCCTCGCGGATACGCTCTATATCGGCCACCAGATGCCAGGTCGTATTGGCCTCGATGCTGGCATGGGGCTTTGAGCGGCCACACCCGCGCTGATCGAAAAGCACGATCCGATAGACGTTCGGGTCGAAATACCGCCGCATCGCCGGGCTCGACCCGCCCCCCGGCCCGCCATGCAGCACGACCACCGGCACGCCGTCCGCGCGCCCCGATTGCTCGACATAGACGGAATGCCCGTCGCCCACGTCCAGCATCCGTCGGTCGAACGGCTCCACCGGCGGGTAGAGGTATTGCACTGCGCTCTTATGGCTCGCGACTCTGTCCATTCCCGTCCTATATACCGCCCATGTCCCATTGAGCCACAGGGAGACGGGAATGCAAACCGCCCAGAGCACGATCGACCCCGCCGAAGTCGCGAAATTCGAGGCGATGGCCGCCGAATGGTGGGATCCCGACGGCAAGTTCAAGCCGCTGCACATGCTCAATCCCTGCCGGCTCGACTACATCGCCGCGCAGATCGCCGCCGAATTCGACCGCGACCTGACCGTCGAGCGGCCCCTTGAGGGGCTGCGCCTGCTCGATATCGGCTGCGGCGGCGGGCTTCTGAGCGAGCCTATGGCCCGGCTCGGGGCCGATGTCGTGGGCGCCGACGCCGCGCCACGCAACATTCCCGTCGCGCAGGTCCATGCGGAACAGTCGGGGCTCGATATCGACTACCGCCACACCACTGCCGAGGACATGGCCGCCGCCGGCGAGCGCTTCGATGTCGTGCTCAACATGGAGGTGGTCGAGCACGTCTCCGACCCGCTCGGCTACCTCACCGCCTGCTACGATCTGCTTCGCCCCGGCGGGCTGCACATCTGCTCCACCATCAACCGCAATGCCAAGAGCTTCGCCATGGCCATCGTCGGCGCCGAATACGTCATGCGGTGGCTGCCCAAGGGCACGCATGAATGGTCGAAATTCATCACGCCCGATGAGCTGTTCGCCCTGCTCGGGCAGGCGGGGCTCGATCCGGTGGATCGCAAAGGGTTCGTGTTCAACCCGGTGACCTGGCAATGGCGGCTCTCCGACCGTGACCTGGGCGTGAATTACGTAACCAGCAGCCTGCGCCCGGCCTGAGCCTACCGGTTCCACATCGCCTTGTCGCCCATCCCGGCGACAAACGCTTCGTGCGCCGCACGCTCGGCCTCGGTCAGCCGGGGGGCAAGCGGACGCGGACGCGGACCGGGACGCCAGTTTGCATCACCGGTCCCGCCCGATCCGCCCACTCCGGCCCTCGGATCGGCGCTCAGCGCAAAATCCGGCTGACGGCCCCCGATCAACTCCAGGTACACCTCAGCGAGGATCTCGGAATCGAGCAGCGCTCCGTGCAGCGTGCGCGCCGTATTGTCGATCCCGAAGCGGCGGCACAGGGCGTCGAGCGAGGCAGGCGCGCCGGGATACTTCTTCCGCGCCATGGCCAGCGTGTCGATGGCCCGGTTCATCGGCAGCGGCACGAGACTGCACCATTCCAGCTCGGCATTCAGGAACTTCATGTCGAAACTTGCATTGTGGATCACCAGCCGCGCGTCACCCACGAACTCGAGAAATTGCGCGCCGATCTCGGCAAAAAGCGGCTTGTCGCGCAGAAAATCATCGCCCAGCCCGTGAACGGCGAAGGCTTCCTCGGGCATCGGGCGCTTGGGGTTGATGTATTGATGATACGTTCGCCCCGTCGGCATGTGATTGTAGAGTTCGACCGCACCGATCTCGACCACGCGATGCCCTTCCATCGGTTCAAGCCCGGTGGTCTCGGTATCCAGAACGATCTCACGCATCGCTTCGCCCCTCCCTGATCTCTGCCAGTATCTCCCGCACCTGCGCGCGCGCATGATCCATCGTGTCCGTCTCGATCACGTAATCCGCGCGTGCCCGCTTCTCGGCATCCGGCATCTGTTGGGCCAGAATCGTCTCGAAATCCGCCTCGCTCATCGTATCCCGCGCCAGGACCCGCGCGCGCTGCACCTCGGGCGCCACGCTCACGACCGCCACCGCGTCGAAACCATCCTCGGCACCCGTCTCATAGAGCAGAGGAATATCGAGTACGGTCACATCAGCCTCCTGCCTCGCGACAAAATCCGCCCGGTCCTGCGCCACCAGCGGATGGATGATCGCCTCGATCCGCGTCAACGCCTCGGGATCACCGGCGATGATCGCCCGCAGCCGCCCGCGATCCACCGCGCCCTCTACCACCGCCCCGGGAAAGGCGGTGGCGATCGGCGCCACCCCGGCACCGCCCCGCGCGTATAGCCGATGCACCGCCGCATCCGCATCCCATACCGGACAGCCTTCTTCGGCAAAGAGCCGCGCCGTGGTCGATTTGCCCATCCCGATAGAGCCCGTCAGCCCGAGCCGGAATGTCATCGCAGCGCCGCCGCGCGCGTCGCCGCGTCCACCTCCGGGCGTGTGCCGAACCACCGCTCGAACGCAGGCACCGCCTGATGGATCAGCATACCCAGCCCGTCCACCGCGACGCACCCCGCCTTCTCCGCCTCCATGAGCAGCCGCGTCTGAAGCGGCGCGTAAACGAGATCGGTCACCACCGCGCCCTTGCGCAGCCCATCCAGAGGCACACGCAGCGGCGGGCTCCCAACCATGCCCAGCGAGGTCGTGTTGACAACCGTCACCGCCTCTTCGAGCATGTTGCCCGCCTGCACCCAGTCGATCACGGTCACCCTGCGGCCGAATTGCTGCTGCAAACCCTCGGCCCGGGGCCGCGTGCGGTTGGACAGCAGGATCTCCGGCACGCCCACATCCAGAAGCGCCGCGATCACCGCCCGCGCCGCGCCGCCGGCGCCCAGCACAGCGGCGGGTCCGCTCTCCGGTTTCCAGTCCGGCGCGGCCTGTCTCAGGTTCTCGATAAAGCCGTAGCCGTCGGTATTGTCCGCCTGTATCTTGCCGTCCTCACGAAACACCAGCGTGTTGGCCGCACCGATGATCGTGGCACGGTCGGTCACCAGGTCGGCCAGTTCCAGCGCCCGCTCCTTGTGCGGCACCGTGATGTTTACGCCACGAAACCCCATCTTCGGCAGGGTCCGCAACACCACCTCGAGATCAGCATTCGCCACGTCCATCGGGATGTAAAACCCCGGGATCCCCAGTGTTTTGAGCCAGTGGGTATGAAGCTGCGGCGAACGCGAATGTGCGACCGGCGATCCGATGACACCGGCAAGGGGGATACGGTCATGGCTCATCTTGGCAGGTCTCCACGCAAGGTCAGAAAGGCCAGGAGGTCGAGTAGCGGCAGGCCCAGAACCGTGAAATAATCGCCTTCCACGCCGGAAAACAAGCGCACACCCTCCGCCTCGAGTTTATAGGCCCCGACGCATTCGGCAACATCGGGCCAGTTGCGGTCAAGATAGCCATTCAGCCAATCGTCGGAGAAATCCCGCACGCGCATCCGCGCGCGTCCCACATGCCGCCACACCGGCGCGCCATTCTCGCAGATCACCGCTGCCGACAGAAGATCATGCGCGCGCCCCCGCATCTCACGAAGTTGCGCGCGTGCCTGGCCGATATCAGCGGGTTTCGACAGCAGGCGCCCACCGAGATCGAGCACCTGGTCACAGCCCAGCACCAGCCGACCGGGCATCTTCTGGCTCACCCGCCGCGCCTTCATCTCTGCCAGCGCATCGGCAATGTCTCGTGGTGCGACGCCGTCGGATAGCAACGAATCGCGCAGCGTCGCCTCGTCCACGCGCGCGGGGCTGACAACGATCCGAAGGCCGGCATTTTCAAGCAATGTGCGCCGGATCGCCGAGCCGGAAGCAAGGACAAGTTCAAAATTCATGGGGATAACCTGATGACAAAATCCGTGACGGATCAACCCTTCACGGCTGACGGTACGGGACAACAGGTGGGGCGATCCGTTTCGCCGCGTTGGTCTACAGGTTGTTCCGCTATGGACAAGGATGAAATCACGCTGTGGACAACCCAGGACTCAAGAACTATCCACAGGGTACCCTGACACAATCTTAAGGATTTTTAGTATATAACCTATTATTTTCATTTAATAATATTTCTCACACCAAACCATTCACCAATAATGCCCCGTGATACGCACAGCCTTATCCCCGAGTGGACAAACCCGGTGACAATGGCATAATCCACAACGCGCTACGTCCCCTACAACATCATCATTCTCCTATAATTCTATTATATTTTGGTTAAACGCGGTCGCCTCGTCCGACGCTTGACCTCAGCGGCTGTGACGCCTAAGACAGCACAAGCCGCCGTCCGGTGGTCCTGAAATCCCCATATGATCCGTCCCTGGCCCTCGCGGGTCCCGGCACCAATCGAGGCCTGTCATGTCCGAAGACCGTTTGAATCTCGCCGAACTCAAGGCGATGACCGCCAAGGACCTGCTCAACATCGCCGAAGAGCTGGAGATCGAGAACGCCTCGACCATGCGCAAGGGCGAGATGATGTTCTCGATCCTCAAGGAACGCGCCGAGGAAGGATGGGTGATCTTCGGCGACGGCGTACTCGAAGTGCTTCAGGACGGCTTTGGCTTCCTGCGCTCGCTCGAGGCCAACTACCTCCCCGGGCCCGACGATATCTACGTCTCGCCCGACATGATCCGGCAATTCTCGTTGCGCACCGGCGATACCATCGAGGGCGAGATTCGTCAGCCCGACGACACAGAGCGGTATTTCGCGCTCACTTCCGTCACCCAGATCAACTTCCAGGATCCGGATCGCGCGCGCCACAAGATCGCGTTCGAAAACCTCACGCCACTCTACCCCGATGAACGGCTTCGGATGGAGATCGAGGATCCCACGATCAAGGACCGCTCCGCGCGGCTCATCGACCTTGTCGCGCCCATCGGCAAGGGGCAGCGCTCGCTGATCGTGGCGCCGCCGCGCACGGGTAAAACGGTGCTATTGCAGAACATTGCCAACAGCATCGCGAAGAACCACCCCGAGTGCTATCTCATCGTGCTGTTGATCGATGAACGACCCGAAGAGGTCACTGACATGCAGCGCTCGGTCAAGGGTGAGGTCATCAGTTCGACCTTCGACGAACCCGCCACGCGCCACGTCGCCGTCTCGGACATGGTCATCGAAAAGGCCAAGCGGCTTGTCGAGCACAAGCGCGATGTGGTCATCCTGCTCGATTCGATTACGCGCCTCGGCCGCGCCTTCAACACGGTCGTGCCGTCCTCGGGCAAGGTGCTCACCGGCGGTGTCGATGCCAACGCCCTGCAACGCCCCAAGCGGTTCTTTGGCGCCGCGCGCAATATCGAGGAGGGCGGATCGCTCACCATCGTTGCCACCGCCCTGATCGAGACCGGCAGCCGCATGGACGAGGTGATCTTCGAGGAATTCAAGGGCACCGGCAACTCCGAGATCGTGCTCGACCGCAAGGTGGCCGACAAGCGCGTGTTCCCGGCGATCGACATCCTCAAGTCCGGCACGCGCAAGGAAGAGCTGCTTATCGACAAGCTTGAGCTGCAAAAGACCTTCGTCCTGCGCCGTATCCTCAACCCGATGGGCACCACCGACGCGGTAGAGTTCCTGCTCGGCAAGCTCAAGCAGACCAAGTCGAATGCCGAGTTCTTCGATTCGATGAATACCTGAGCATAGGCACGTCATCGCGATGGAGACGATTTTTGCCCTCTCCACGGCCCCCGGGAAGTCGGGTATCGCGGTCATTCGCCTCTCCGGCCCGGAGGTCGCATCCGCCGCGCGCGCGGTCTGCGGCGGGCTCCCCGTCCCCCGGCAGGCGAGCTTGCGCGTGCTGCGCGATCAGGACGGGGCGCGGCTGGACGAGGCGGTTGTGCTCTACTTTCCTGAAGGCGCGAGTTTCACTGGCGAGTCGGTGCTCGAGTTTCAGACACATGGCAGCGCGGCGGTCATTTCTGCCTTGCTGCGCCATCTTGGCGCCCTGCCCGGTCTGCGCGCCGCGGATCCCGGAGAGTTCACGCGTCGCGCGCTGTCCAACGGTCGCCTCGACCTGACGCAGGTCGAGGCGTTGGCCGATCTTCTGGACTCGGAAACCGAGGCGCAGCGGCGCCAGGCGATGCGCGTATTTTCCGGTTCCCTCGGTAAGAAATGCGCCAAGTGGCGCGCGGCCCTGGTCCGGGCGCTGGCGCTTCTGGAGGTGACCATCGACTTCGCCGACGAGGAAGTGCCCGTCGATGTCTTTCCCGAGGTACGGACGTTGCTCGCCTCGGTCAAATCCGGCCTCGACGCGGAAATTTCCGGCTTCGCCGTGGCAGAGCGTATCCGCTCCGGCTTCGAGGTGGCAATCCTCGGCGCGCCGAATGCTGGCAAGTCGACCTTGCTCAACACGCTTGCTGGGCGCGACGCGGCGATCACCTCCGAGCACGCCGGCACCACCCGTGACGTCATCGAGGTGCGGATGGATCTCGGCGGCCTGCCTGTTACGCTTCTCGACACGGCTGGTCTTCGCGAGACCGCCGATGCGGTGGAGTCCATCGGCATCGCCCGCGCCCGGGACCGCGCCGCCGCCGCCGATCTGCGGGTGTTTCTCGACGACGGCACCCAGGATTTCGATGGCTTGCGACAGGCGGATGACATCACCTTGCGGGCCAAGGCCGATCTCGCCCCCGAAGAGGGCGAGGGCGTATCCGGCCTCACGGGGCTGGGCGTGGACCGCCTCGTCGCCCGCGTTGCCGAAACCCTCGGGGCGAGGGCGCAAGGTGGCGGCATGGCCATCCGCGCGCGCCACGAATCGGCCATGCGCAGCGGCAGCGCGTCCCTCGACGCGGCGCTCCTTGCCCTTGACGGGGGCGAGGCCGCGACCGATATCGCTGCCGAAGAGGTTCACGCCGCTGTCCGCGCGCTCGATTCTCTGGTAGGACGCATCGGTGTGGAGACGGTGCTCGGCGAGATTTTCGCGAGCTTCTGCCTTGGCAAGTGAGAGGTGTTTCACGTGAAACAATTCGATGTGCTCGTCATCGGTGGCGGACATGCCGGCGCGGATGCCGCCGACGCCGCGGCCCGGATGGGCGCGCGCACCGCGCTTGTCACCCTGTCGCGCGACGGGATCGGCGTGATGTCCTGCAACCCGGCCATCGGCGGCCTCGGCAAGGGCCACCTCGTGCGCGAGATCGACGCGCTTGATGGCGTGATGGGCCGCGTCGCGGATCGCGCCGGTATCCAGTTTCGCCTGCTCAACCGCCGCAAGGGCCCCGCCGTCCAGGGCCCCCGCGCGCAAGCTGACCGCCGCATCTACCGCGAGGAGATGCAGCGCGCCCTCGCCAGTCGGACCAACCTCGAGATCATCGAGGGCGAGGCCGCGGATTTCCGAATGAACGGCGACACCGTCACCGGCGTGATCCTCGCCGACGGCAGCGAGATCGCGGCGCGTGCCGTGATCCTCACCACGGGCACCTTCCTGCGCGGCGTCATCCACATCGGCGATGTCGCGCGCCCCGGCGGACGCATGGGCGATCCGCCCAGCCTCCGCCTTGCCCAACGCATGGACAGCTTCGGCCTCCCCCTCGGCCGACTCAAGACCGGCACGCCCCCGCGCCTCGACGGGCGCAGCATCAACTGGGACGGCCTCGACATGCAGCCTCCGGATGACGACCCGGTGATGTTTTCCTTCCTCTCCGACGCGCCCACGGCGCGGCAGGTTTCCTGCGGCATCACCCATACCAATGCCCGCACCCACGACATCATCCGCGACAATCTCGACCGCTCGGCCATGTATGGCGGGCATATCGACGGCATCGGTCCGCGCTATTGCCCCTCGATCGAGGACAAGATCGTGCGTTTCGCTGACAAGACATCGCACCAGATTTTCCTCGAACCAGAGAGCCTTTCCGATTCGGTAATCTACCCGAACGGTATTTCCACTTCGTTACCGGTCGAGGTGCAGGAGACGTATGTGCGCTCCATCGCCGGGCTGGAAAACGCTGAAATCCTTCAGCCCGGCTATGCCATCGAGTATGACTACGTCGATCCCCGGGCGCTCGACCACCGCCTCGCGCTGCGCGACGTGCCGGGGCTCTTTCTTGCCGGGCAGATCAACGGCACCACCGGCTACGAGGAGGCTGCGGCGCAAGGGCTCGTTGCCGGGCTCAACGCCGCGCGCCATGCCGCGGGCGAGCCGCCGCTCACCTTCAGCCGCACCGACAGCTATATCGGCGTGATGATCGACGATCTCACCACCCGCGGCGTGACCGAGCCCTACCGCATGTTCACGTCCCGCGCTGAATTCCGCCTGTCGCTGCGCGCCGACAATGCCGACCAGCGGCTGACGCCGCTCGGGATCGACGCCGGGTGCGTCGGCGAGGACCGCCGCCGCGCGTTCGAGGACAAGATGAGCCGCCTCGACGCCGCGCGCAGCCTACTCGACGCCGAGAGTTACACCCCCCGTGACCTCTCTTCCGCCGGGATCGCGGTCAACCAGGACGGCACGCGCCGTAACGGGATGCAGGTTCTCGCCTTCCCCGGTACCGAGACGGCCGACCTCGCGCCCCTCACCCCGGCGCTCGCCGATATCGCCCCCGACATCGCCGCCCAGCTCAAGAAGGACGCGACCTACGCCAATTACATCGCCCGACAGGCCCGCGACGTGGAAATACTGCGCCGGGACGAGGGTGTGGCCATCCCCGAGGGGTTCGACTACGGCGGAATCGACGGCCTCTCCAACGAGCTCAAGGCCAAGCTTTCCGCCGCGCGCCCCGAAACGCTCGCCCAGGCGGCGCGCATCGACGGCATGACGCCTGCGGCGCTCGCGCTGATCCTCGTCTGCCTGCGCCGGGGCGAGCGGGCACAGAGCGCATGATCCTCCGGGATGTTTCACGTGAAACAAGGGAGCGGTTAGACCTCTACACCACGCTCATTGAAAAGTGGAACCCGCGCATAAACCTCGTGTCGCGCGCTTCGCTTCCCCATCTGCAAGCCCGCCATTTCGAGGATTCCGCACAGCTTCACGCCCTCGCCCCGACTCCCGTCGCCCATTGGGCCGATCTTGGCTCCGGAGGTGGCTTTCCGGGGCTCGTGATCGCCATCCTCGCGCAGGAGACCGGCTCCCCCGCCCGCGTCACCCTCGTCGAATCGGACGCGCGCAAATCCGCCTTCCTGCGCACCGTGATTCGCGAGACAGGGATCGCTGCCACCGTTCGCACCGAGCGAATCGAGAAGATGGACCCGCTCGCCGCCGATGTGCTCAGCGCCCGCGCGCTCGCCGATCTCTCTGCGCTTCTTGGCTACGCCGCGTGCCATCTCGCCCCCGGCGGCACGGCGCTCTTTCCCAAGGGAGCAACATGGCGGCAAGAGCTGACAGAGGCGCAAAGCAAGTGGCAATTTACCTCCCGGGTTGATAAAAGCAGGACAGACCCCGAAGCCGTCATCCTGCGCGTCACAGGAGTATCCCGTGCCTGATTCCAGCCCGATTACCGCCCCCCGCATCATCGCGGTCGCCAATCAAAAGGGCGGCGTGGGCAAGACCACGACAACCATAAATCTTGGCGCTGCGCTCGCGGATTCCGGTGCGCGCGTGCTGATCGTCGATCTCGACCCGCAGGGCAACGCGTCCACCGGGCTCGGGATAGAGGCCAGCGCGCGCGATATCACCACCTACGATTTCCTGCTCGACGAGGCCACGCTCGACGAGGCCGTGCAGCCCACCAATCATGACCGGCTGTCGATCATCCCCGCCACTGTCGATCTGTCCTCGGCGGATATAGAGCTTTTCTCCAATGAAAAGCGCAGCTTCCTGCTGCACGATGCGCTGCGCCAGCCGGGGATGGAGGCGCTCGCCCCCGATTACGTGCTGATCGACTGTCCGCCCTCGCTCAACCTGCTGACGGTCAACGCGATGGTCGCGGCGCATTCGGTGTTGATCCCGCTCCAGGCCGAATTCTTCGCGCTCGAGGGCCTGTCGCAGCTCATGCTGACGATTCGCGAGGTGCGGCAAAGCGCCAATCCCGACCTACGCATCGAGGGGGTTCTGCTGACGATGGTGGACGGGCGCAACAACCTCTCCGCACAGGTCGAGGCCGATGCCCGCGACACGCTTGGCGATCTCGTCTTTGCCACGCGCATCCCACGCAACGTCCGGGTGAGCGAGGCGCCGTCCTACGCCATGCCGGTCCTGACCTACGATAGCACCTCCAAGGGTGCGCAGGCCTACCGCGATCTCGCGGGCGAGATTGTCCGCAGGCACGCGCGCGTCGCGGCATAAGAAAAAGGAGACGAGGCGGTGAGCACGAAAAAATCCCAGCAACGCGGCCTTGGGCGCGGCCTCTCGGCCCTGATGGCCGACGTCCGCGAGACCACCGAGAGCCCCGAGAGCCAACCGCCGCAGCCCGACATGCGCGTGCCAGTGGAAAAGGTCCATCCCAACCCCGACCAGCCGCGCCGCCATTTCGATGCCGACGCATTGGCCGATCTTGCGCGCTCGATCGCCGAAAAGGGCATCATCCAGCCCCTCATCGTGCGCCATAGCCCCGGCAAGCCCGGTGAATACGAGATCGTCGCCGGCGAGCGTCGCTGGCGTGCCGCGCAAATGACCAAGCTGCACGAGGTGCCGGTCCTGCTGCGCGATTTCACCGATATCGAGGTGCTAGAGGTCGCGATCATCGAGAATATCCAGCGCGCCGACCTCAACCCGGTCGAAGAGGCGTCGGGCTACAGCCAGTTGATGACAAAGTTCGGCCACACCCAGGAAAAGCTGGCCGATGTCCTCGGCAAGAGCCGCAGCCACATTGCCAACGCCGTGCGTTTGCTCAACCTGCCCGAGGATGTGCAGGACCATCTGCGTAACGGTCGATTGTCGGCGGGCCATGCGCGCGCACTCATCACCGCGCCCGACGCGTCGGCCCTCGCCCGCAAGATCATCCAGAAGGGGCTTTCGGTCCGCGAAACCGAGAAACTCGCCAAGGCCGACCCCGCGCCGGGCCAGGGGGGCAAGAGCAGCAAGAGCAGCGGCAAGCCGGAGAAGGATGCCGACACCAAGGCGCTCGAATCCGATCTCTCGGCGGCGCTCTCGATGAAGGTGCGGATCGACCATACGCCGGGACAAGAGGGCGGCGCGCTCACCATTCGCTACGCCTCGCTCGATGATCTCGATCGGTTGATGGGCCTGCTCAGCGCCTGATCGCTCAGGTCAACAATTCGCGCAGCACCGCGTTTAGCACCGGGCGCCCCGCGCCGGTGACCCGCAGCCGCGTGCCCGCAACCTCCACCATCGCGATATCCTCCAGGTGGCGCAGCCGCCCGGCATCGAGCGGCATCCCCGCCAGCGCTTCGTGTCGCGCCATGTCGATCCCTTCGGTCAGCCGCAGCCCCATGAGCAGGTGCTCGACCGCCTGCTCGCTTCGGTCCAGGGGCGCGCGCAGGCTCTCGCCTGTCCCTTTCGTCACCGCGTCGCGCCACGTCCCCGGCGCACGCCAGGCCTCGGTGGCGTGCCGTTGCCCGCCGATGGTCAGCCGCCCATGCGCGCCCGGGCCGATTCCGACGTAATCGCCATAGCGCCAATACACCATGTTGTGCCGCGATTCTGCGCCGGGTTTGGCGTGGTTGGACACCTCGTAGCTCCCCAGCCCCGCCGCCCCACATATCTCCTGCGTGGCCAGATACATGTCGGCGGCGAGATCCTCCTCGGGCAGCCCGCGCAGCCGTCCGGCGGCATAGCGCTCGCCAAACGCCGTCCCGCCCTCGATGGTAAGCTGATAGAGCGACAGGTGATCCACCGCCAGATCAAGCGCCCGGCGCAGCTCTGCCTGCCAGGCGTCAAGCGTCTGATCCTGCCGCGCATAGATCAGGTCAAAACTCGTCCGATCAAAGAATTTCCTCGCGATTTCATATGCTTGCATCGCCTCCGCCGCGCTGTGCAACCGTCCCAACCGCCGCAGGTCATCGTCGTTCAGCGCCTGCACGCCCAGCGATACGCGGCTCACGCCTGCCGCGGCATAGGCCGCGAACCGCCCGGCCTCGACCGAGGTGGGGTTCGCCTCAAGCGTGATTTCCAGGTCATTGGCCACCGGCCACGCCGCCCGCGCCGCCTCGATCACCGCGGCCACGGTGTCGGGCTCCATCAGGCTCGGCGTGCCGCCCCCGAAGAAGATCGACCCCAGCACCCGACCAGGCACTAACTTGGCGTAACTCGCGATTTCTTGCAGGTAGGCGTCGCGCCACCCCGCGTGGTCGATCTCCTGCGCGACATGGCTGTTGAAGTCGCAATAGGGGCATTTCGCCTGGCAGAACGGCCAGTGCACGTAGAGGCCAAAGCCCCCTGATTGCCAGTCCTCAGCCAAAGGCGCCGTCGATCATCTTGGCAAAGGCGTCGGCGCGGTGGCTGATCCGGTTCTTTTCCCAGCGATCCATCTCGGCAAAGGTCACGTCATGCCCCTCGGGCTGAAAGATCGGATCATAGCCATGCCCCTGCGCCCCACGCATCGGCCAGACGATCCATCCCTCGACGGTGCCCTCGAATACCTCGTCATGTCCATCGGGCCAGGCCAGCACCAGCGTGCAGCAGAACCGCGCCGTCCACGGCTGCGAAACACCGCTTTCGCGCAGGCGGTCATGCGCCTTGCCCATCGCCATGATGAAATCACGACCAGAGCCTGTTTCGGCCCAATCCGCCGTATAGACGCCCGGCGACCCGTCCAGCGCGTCGATCACGATACCCGAATCGTCGGCCAGCGCCGGCAGCCCCGTGGCCTTCGCCGCCGCGTGCGCCTTGATCCGCGCGTTGCCGACAAAGGTGGTCTCGGTCTCCTCGGGCTCCGGCAGCCCACGCTCGCCCGCGCCGATCACCCGCACGCCATACGGCTCAAGCAGATGCGCAATTTCCTCCAGCTTGCCGGCATTATGTGTCGCCACCAAAAGCGTGTCGCCGTCGAACTTACGCACCGGTCGCCTCGCGCTGTTTTGCCACCAACTCGCCCACGCCCTTCCCGGCGAGGTCGAGCAGCGTACTCATCTCGTCGCGGCTGAACGTTGCGCCCTCGGCGCTCATCTGCACCTCGATCAGCCGCCCGGCCCCGGTGAGGATGAAATTGCCGTCAACGCCGGCTGCGCTGTCCTCGGGGTAATCGAGATCCAGCACCGGTTGCCCGGCATAGATGCCGCAGGACACCGCCGCCACCGGGTCGGGCAGCGGGTCGCTCACGACATCCCCCGCCGCCATCAGCTTGCCCACCGCTAGCCGCAGCGCCACCCAGCCGCCGGTGATCGCGGCGCAGCGAGTCCCGCCATCGGCCTGGATCACGTCGCAATCCACCGTGATCTGCCGCTCGCCCAGCGCCACCCGGTCGGTGCCCGCGCGCAGCGCCCGCCCGATCAGCCGCTGGATTTCCACCGTGCGCCCGCCCTGCTTGCCGACGGCGGCCTCGCGTCGCATCCGGCTCCCGGTCGAGCGCGGCAACATGCCGTATTCGGCGGTGACCCAGCCAAGCCCCGTCCCCTTGACAAAGGGCGGCACCCGGTCCTCGATCGTCGCGGTGCACAGAACATGCGTGTCGCCCATCTTCACAAGGCACGAGCCTTCGGCATGTTTCAGAACGCCCGTTTCGATTGAAACGGGCCGCATTTCACTTAAATCTCTGCCAGAAGGCCGCATTACTGTCCCCTTGTGATGTTGGCCTCGGCATATAAGGGAGCGGTCCGTGATGGCAACCCCGATTGACCTTTGCCCCAAGCCGCCTTTAATGCCTGTTAACCATGAAAGCGCATCAAATGTCCGAGGATTCGAACCATCTGGCTCAGCTCAATGACCGCTCGCGCGAAGTGTTTCGCCGCGTCGTCGAGGGCTATCTTGCTACCGGCGACCCGGTCGGCTCGCGCACCCTCACCCGTGATTTCTCGGAAAAGGTGAGCGCCGCAACCATCCGCAACGTGATGCAGGATCTCGAATACATGGGCCTTCTGGGCAGCCCCCACATCAGCGCCGGGCGCGTGCCCACGCAAGAGGGGCTGCGCATGTTCGTCGATGGCCTGCTCGAGGTCGGCGGGCTCGAGGATACCGACCGCGCGCTGATCGATTCGACCATCGCCAGCAATTCCCGCGACGTCACCGGGCTGCTCGACAGCATCGGCTCGGCGCTTTCCGGCGTCACGCGCGGCGCCTCGCTGGTGCTCGCGCCCAAGCACGAGGCCCCGATCAAGCATATCGAGTTCGTCAGCCTCGCACATGACCGTGCGCTTGCCGTGCTGGTGTTTTCCGACGGGCAGGTGGAAAACCGGGTGTTCACCCCGCCGCCGGGTCAGACGCCAAGCTCGATGCGCGAGGCGGCCAACTTCCTCAACGCGCTGGTCGAGGGCAAGACGCTCTCGGACATGCAGCGCCGCATCACCACCGAGATCGCCGCCCGGCGACAGGAAATCGACGCGCTCGCCCACGCCTTTGTCGAAAGTGGCCTCGCCGTGTGGGAGGGCGAAGGCGAGCATCACGAGCGCCTGATCGTTCGCGGCCGCGCCAATCTCATCGACGCCGACGTGGACGAGGCCGATCTCGAGCGTATCCGCGTCCTCTTCGATGACCTCGAGCGCAAGCGCGACATCGCCGAATTCCTCGAACGCGCCGACGAGGGCGAAGGCGTGCGCATTTTTATCGGCTCAGAGAACAAACTTTTCTCACTTTCGGGTTCCTCTTTGGTCGTCTCTCCATATATGAACGCTGACCGTAAGATCATTGGCGCGGTGGGCGTAATCGGCCCGACGCGCCTTAACTACGGGCGCATTGTGCCGATCGTGGACTACACGGCACAGCTCGTGGGCAGGCTGATCTCCGACCGGAGCGAGAGGTAAGACATGGCAGAGCCGAAAGAACAGGGTTTCCTGGACGATATCGAAGAGGCCGCCGCCGAAGAGCGGGATGCGGCGGACACGGAAGTATCGCCGCAGGAGGCCGAAATCGACGCCCTGCGCGCAGAGCGCGACGCGCTTCAGGACAAGTTCATGCGCGCGCTCGCCGATGCCGAGAATTCGCGCAAGCGGTCTGAAAAGGACCGGCGCGAGGCCGAGAATTACGGCGGCTCCCGGCTTGCCCGCGACATGCTGCCGGTGCATGACAATCTCAAGCGCGCGCTTGAGACCATCACCGAGGATCAGCGCGCTGCTTCCGGCGCCCTTGTCGAGGGGATCGAGCTGACGCTGCGCGAATTGCTCAACGTGTTCGCCAAGCACGGTATCACCGTGATCGACCCGCAGGTGGGCGAACGCTTCGATCCGCAGCACCACGAGGCGATGTTCGAGGCCCCCCTGCCCGGCACCAACGCCGGCGAGATCATCCAGGTCTCGGCGCAGGGCTTCATGCTGCACGACCGCATCCTGCGCCCCGCGCAGGTGGGCGTCTCGTCGAACAAGGGCTGACCGTAGGGCGGGGTTTACCCCGCCGTCTCGGACAAGTCCTTCAATTCATAAATCAGATCCAGCGCCTCGCGCGGGCTGAGCGTATCGGGCAGCACCTCGGCCAGCCGCGCCTCTACCTCCGAGGCACGCGGCGCGGGGGCCGCGCTCGGCGGTGTCGCCGCAAACAGCGGCAGGTCGTCGATCAGCGCCTGCCGCGCCGCGCCGCCCTCGCGCTCGCCCTTCTCCAGCGCGTCTAGCACCACCCGCGCGCGCTCCACCACCGTCTCCGGCAGTCCCGCCAGCCGCGCCACCTGCACGCCATAGCTGCGATCCGCCGCGCCGCGCCGCACCTCGTGCAGGAAAATCACCTCACCGCCATGCTCCTTGACGCTGACCGTGGCATTGGCCACCCGGTCGAGCCGCTCGCTCAGCCGCGTCATCTCGTGGTAATGCGTGGCAAACAGCGTGCGACACCCATTCACTTCGTGCAGATGCTCCATCACCGCCCAGGCAATGGACAGCCCGTCATAGGTCGCCGTGCCGCGCCCGATCTCGTCGAGGATCACCAGCGCATGCGCGTCCGCCTGGTTGAGGATCGCCGCCGTCTCGACCATCTCCACCATGAAGGTCGAGCGCCCCCGCGCCAGGTCGTCCGACGCCCCGACCCGGCTGAATAGCTGGCTGACGATCCCGATATGTGCCGCCCGCGCGGGCACATAGCTGCCCATCTGCGCCAGGAGCGCGATCAGCGCGTTCTGCCGCAGGAAAGTGGATTTTCCGGCCATGTTCGGCCCGGTCAGCAGCCAGATATCGCTTTCGCCCCCGAGGTCGCAATCATTGGCGATGAACGGCGCGCCACCCTCGCCGCGCAGGGCGCGTTCCACCACCGGGTGCCGCCCACCCTCGATATGCAGCGCGCGGCTGTCGTCCACCCGTGGCGCGCACCAGTCCTCGGCCACCGCGATCTCTGCCAGCGCGGCCGCAAGGTCGATCTCCGCAAGCCCCGCCGCCGCCTCGCCCAGCGGTCCGGCCTGTGCCAGAATCTCCGCCTTCAGGCCATCATAGAGCCGCTTCTCGATCTCGATCGCCCGCCCTCCCGCGTTCAGGATACGGCTCTCCGTCTCGCTCAGCTCCGGCGTGGTAAAGCGCAACTGGCTGGCCGTGGTCTGGCGATGCTTGAACGTCTCGTTGAGCGGGGCGGCCAGCATCTTCTCGGCATGCGTCGCCGTTACCTCAATGAAATAGCCCAGAACGTTGTTGTGCTTGATCTTGAGCGAGGCGATCCCCGTCTCCCTGACATACTCTCCCTGCATCCGCGCGATCACTCCGCGCCCCTCGTCGCGCAGCTGCCGCACCTCGTCGAGTTCGTCATCGAACCCGGCAGCGATGAACCCGCCATCGCGCGCCAGCAGCGGCGGCTCGGCCACCAGCGCCCGATCGAGCAGGTCGCGCAGCGTATCGTGACCCGTGAGAGCGGCCACCGCCTCTTGTAGCCGCCCGGGCAGATCGTGACCGTCCAGCCGCGCCGCGATCTCCCCGGCCTGCGCCAGCGCATCGCGCACCGCCGCCAGGTCGCGCGGCCCGCCCCGGTCGATCCCGAGCCGTGACAGCGCCCGGTCGAGATCTGGCACCTTGCGCAGATCACCGCGCAGATCGTCCCGCAATCGGGACTGTTCCACCATGAATCCCACGCAATCGAGCCGCGCCTGTACCTCGTCAAGCCCCCGGCTCGGGCTCGACAGCCGCCGCTCCAACAGCCGCCCGCCCCCCGCCGTCACCGTCCGGTCGATCGTGGCAAGCAGCGATCCTGCGCGCCGCCCGTCGGGCCCGTGGGTCAGCTCCAGGCTGCGCCGCGTCGCCGCGTCGATCTGCATCGCCGACCCCTGCGCCTCGCGCACCGGCGCGCGCAAAAGCGGCAGCTTGCCCCGCTGCGTGATCTCCAGCCATTCGACGATTGCCCCCATCGCGGCGATCTCGGGCCGGGAGAACGCGCCATAGGCGTCGAGCGTGCCCACCCCGTAGAGCGCACAAAGCCGCGTTTCGGCCCCCGCGCTGTCAAATGCCGCCGCCCCCAGCGTGGTGAGCGCCGCGCCAGATTCAGACACTATTTCCGCGTAATTCGCCTCCTGCCCCTGCATCACGACAAGCTCACGAGGCCCCAGCCGCGCCAGTTCAGCGGCCAGCCGCGCACGTCCCAGCCCCATGACGTGAAACGCGCCGGTAGAGATATCCACCCAGGCCAGCGCCCCTTCGCCCCGCACCTCGGCAAAGGCCGCGAGAAAATTGTGCCGCCGCGCGTCAAGCAGGCTCTCCTCGGTCAGCGTGCCGGGCGTGACCAGCCGCACCACCTCGCGCCGCACCACCGATTTCGAGCCGCGCTTCTTGGCCTCCGCCGGGTCTTCCATCTGCTCGGCGATCGCCACGCGAAACCCCTTGCGGATGAGCGACAAGAGATACCCTTCGGCGGAATGCACCGGCACCCCGCACATGGCGATATCCTCGCCCAGGTGCTTGCCCCGCTTGGTCAGCGCGATATCCAGCGCCTCGGCCGCCGCCGCCGCGTCGTCAAAGAACAACTCGTAGAAATCGCCCATCCGGTAGAACAAGAGCGCATCCGCATGCTGCGCCTTGATCTCCAGGTATTGCGCCATCATCGGCGTTACTGTCGCGTCGGTCTCGCTCAATGCTGCCCCCTGTCGTTGGCGCAGACCTTACAAACCCCCCGGTTCGCGCGAAAGCCCCTTCCGCCTTTCGGTTGAGACAACGCCCGTCCCCCGCTATTGAAGATCGAACATCTCCGAAAAGGCCGCCCCATGACCAAACCAAAATATACCCGCGAAGAGGCGCTCGCCTTCCATCTCGAGCCGACGCCCGGCAAATTCGAGATCACGGCCACCGTGCCAATGACCACGCAGCGCGACCTCAGCCTCGCCTATTCCCCCGGCGTGGCCGTCCCTTGCGAGGAGATCGCGGCCAATCCCGAGCTTGCCTATGACTACACCAACAAGGGTAACCTCGTCGCCGTCATCTCCAACGGCACCGCGGTTCTCGGCCTCGGCAATCTCGGCGCGTTGGGCAGCAAGCCGGTGATGGAGGGCAAGGCGGTGCTGTTCAAGCGCTTCGCCGACGTCAATTCCATCGACATCGAGCTCGACACCGAGGACCCGGACGCCTTCATCAACGCGGTCCGCCTGATGGGGCCCACCTTCGGCGGCATCAATCTCGAGGATATCAAGGCGCCCGAATGTTTCATCATCGAGCAACAGCTCAAGGCGGTGATGGATATCCCGGTGTTCCACGACGATCAGCACGGCACCGCGGTGATCTGCGCCGCCGGGCTCATCAACGCGTTGCATTTGTCGGGGAAAAAGATCGAGGATGTGCGCATCGTGCTCAACGGTGCGGGGGCGGCGGGCATCGCCTGCCTCGAATTGCTGAAATCAATGGGCGCGCGGCACGAAAACTGCATCATGTGCGACACCAAGGGCGTGATTTACCAGGGCCGCACAGAGGGCATGAACCAGTGGAAATCCGCCCACGCGGTCAAGACCGGGCTGCGCACCCTCGACGAGGCGATGAAGGACGCAGACGTGTTCCTCGGCGTGTCGGCCAAGGGCGCGGTGACGCAGGACATGGTCGCCTCGATGGCCGACAACCCGGTGATCTTCGCGATGGCCAACCCCGACCCCGAGATCACCCCCGAAGACGCCCACGCCGTGCGTCCCGACGCGATCGTGGCTACCGGGCGCTCGGATTATCCCAACCAGGTCAACAACGTGCTGGGATTCCCCTATCTCTTCCGCGGCGCGCTCGACGTCCATGCCCGCGCCATCAACGACGAGATGAAGATCGCCTGCGCCGAGGCGCTCGCCCGGCTCGCCCGGCTCGATGTGCCTGACGAGGTGGCGATGGCCTACGGGCGCAAGCTCAGCTTCGGGCGCGATTACATCATCCCCACACCGTTCGATCCGCGGCTCATCCATACCATCCCGCCCGCCGTGGCCCGCGCCGGGATGGAGACAGGGGCCGCCCGCCGCCCGATCGTCGACATGGACGCCTACGAGCTGTCGCTCAAGTCGCGCATGGACCCGACCGCCAACATCCTGCGTGGCATCAACGCCCGGGCCCGGCGGGCGCAGGCGCGGATGATCTTTGCCGAGGGCGACGACGTGCGTGTTCTGCGCGCCGCCGTGCAGTATCAGCGCACCGGCCTCGGCAAGGCGCTCGTGGTGGGCCGCGACGACGACGTCAAGGCCAAGCTCGACGCCATCGGCATGGCCGACGCGGTGCGCGAGCTCGAGGTCGTGAACGCCGCCAAGACCGACCGGCTCGACGAGTACAAGGCGTTCCTCTACACGCGCCTGCAACGCAAGGGCTTCGACCGGCAGGATGTCCACCGCCTCGCCGCGCGCGACCGGCACGTGTTCGCCTCGCTGATGCTTGCCCACGGGCATGGCGACGCGCTTGTGACCGGGGCCACCCGCAAATCCGCGCATATCCTCGAACGGATCAACTACGTCTTCGACGCCGAAGCCGAGCATGGCGCGGTGGGCGTGACTGCGCTCTTGCACAAGGGGCGGATCGTGCTCATCGCCGACACCCTGGTGCACGAATGGCCCGACGAGGAGGATCTCGCCACCATCGCCACCCGCGGTGCCGACGTCGCGCGCCATCTCGGGCTCGATCCCCGCGTGGCCTTCGTCAGCTTCTCCACCTTCGGCTACCCGCATTCCGAGCGCGCCGAGAAAATGCACCGCGCGCCACGCGTGCTGGAACGGCGCGGCGTCGATTTCGAATTCGAGGGCGAGATGACCGTCGATGTGGCGCTCAACGCCCGCGCGCAAGAGAATTACCCGTTCCAGCGCCTCTCGGGGCCCGCCAACGTGCTCGTGGTGCCCGCGCGCCATTCGGCCTCGATCTCGGTCAAGCTGATGCAAGAAATGGCCGGGGCCACGGTGATCGGCCCGATCCTGTCGGGCGTCGGCGCCTCGATCCAGATCTGCTCGTCCAACTTCACGTCCAACGACATCCTCAACATGGCGGTGCTGGCGGCGTGCAAGGTGGGCTGACGCAGCGCGTGCCGCGATGCTTGGCGAATGGATATTTCGGGCAAGATGAAGTCCGGTCAGGACGCCCCGGCAAACGGGGCCGCCTCGCCCCACAGCGCCCGCACCCGCGCATCGCGCCCGCAGGCCCGGCGGTAGAGCTTGTAGGCGCTCGCCTTGGTCCGGGGTCCGAACCGGGTGAGGATGATGTCGCCGCTCTTGTAGTAATCCTGGTGATAGGCCTCTGCCGGCCAGAACCTGTCGAGGTCGCGCACCGGCGTCACGATTTCGCGCCCGAGGTCGCGGGCCGCCGCCTCGATTGCTGCCTCGGCAAGCCCTTTTTCCGCCGGATCAGAGACGAAAATCGCCGTGGTATAGCTCTCCCCCCGGTCGCAGAATTGTCCTCCCGCATCGGTCGGGTCGATCGAGCGCAGGAACAGGTGCACCAACGCCTGCCGCGTCACCTGCGCCGGGTCGAACGCGATCCGCACCGCCTCCAGATGCCCGGTGCCGCCGCGCGTCACTTCGCGGTAGGTCGGGCTCTCGACCGTTCCCCCGGCAAAGCCCGACTCGGCCTCGAACACGCCGGCGACCTTCTCGAAATCCGCCTCGACGCACCAGAAACAGCCGCCCGCGACCACCAGCGTCTCGCGCTCCGACGCCTCGGCACCCTTGCCCTGCAGGCACAGCGCCGCCGCAATCAGCAACGCCAGCATCCCCGCCTTGAGTTCCCGTATTCCGATGATCATGACCACACCCTCCTTGCCGCGCCCAAGCATGCCGCGCCGCCCCGTCATGACCAAGCGACAAGGCGGTGATCTCACGCCTTGTTGAGCACCGTTTCACCCTTGGCCCCCTCCCGCACCCCCGCTACCCTCGCCGGGAAAGGAGCGCGCCATGACAGATCAGCAAACCACCCACGCCGCCGAGGAGGATGCCCGCAACGCCGATATCCGCATCTGGCTCGATGGCCGCATCGTGCCGAGGGCGCAGGCGCTGGTCAGCGTCTATGACAGCGGCTTCATGCTGGGCGACGGGGTGTGGGAGGGGCTGCGCCTCTACAACGGTACCTGGGCCTTTGCCGATGAACACCTGGATCGCCTGTTCGAGGCGGCGCGCGCCATCGATCTCGATATCGGAATGACGCGGCAAGACCTGTTTCAGGCCGTGTTAGAGACACAAGCAGCCAATGACATGACCACCGACGCCCATGCCCGCCTGATGGTGACGCGGGGGATCAAGACGCGCCCCTTCCAGCATCCGTCGCTCTCGCGGCAGGGCCCCACCATCGCCATCATCATGGAGCATTCGACCCCCGCCATCGCCCGCCCCATCCGGCTCGCCACCGTGCCGCATATCCGTGGCCTGCCGATGACGCAGGACCCCAAGCTCAATTCGCATTCCAAGCTCAACTGCATCCTCGCCTGTATCGCTGCGGAAAAGGCCGGGGCCGACGAGGCGCTGATGCTCGATATCCACGGCTTCGTGAACACCACCAATGCCTGCAACTTCTTCATCGTCCGCCGCGGCGAGGTCTGGACCTCGACGGGCGACTACTGCATGAACGGCATCACCCGGGCCAAGGTGATCGACCTCTGCCGCGCGGACGGCATCCCGGTGTATGAGAAGAATTTCTCTCTGGTCGAGACCTACGGCGCTGACGAGGCGTTCCTCACCGGCACCTTCGGTGCGCAGACCCCGGTCGGCGAGATCGACGGCCGCGTGATCGGTGATGGCGCACAGGGCCCTGTCACGTCCCGTATCCAGAACCTCTACAAGGCACTGATCCGGCGCGAAACGGCTTAAAGGGGGCGCAGCAGCATTGCCTTCTCCCGCGCCGCGACGATCCCCTTGAGGCCCCCCGGCACCTCCGCATCGGCCAGCACCTCGATCGCATACCGCGCCCCGTGACAGCGCGCCACCTCCTCCTCGGTGATGGAAAACGGCGGGCCGTCCATCTCCGCCTGGTCGTACTCGAAGGTTACCAGCAGCTGCGGCGCGACGGCGGTGATCCCGGCCAGGTGCGCGGCATAGCGGCGGCGCATCCCCTCGGGCAGCGCCACCAGCGCCGCCCGGTCATAGACCGCGTCCACCGGGCCGAGCACGTCCGCCGTGATCTCGAAAATGTCGCCCGCGAAAATATCGATGCCGTCTGCCGAATAACGGCGATGCGATCCCGTCTCCGTGATTTCCGGCGTCACCCCCATTTCGGCGAACAGGTCGCGCACCGCGATCTCGCTCAGTTCCACCCCCGCCACGCGATAGCCCCGCGACAAAAGCCACGGAATATCAACAGCTTTGCCACAGAGGGGCAGGAACACGCGCTGCCCGGGTACAAGCGTTAGCGCGCCAATATGCGCCTCCAGCATCCGGTTGACACGGCCCTCGTGAAAGCCAAGCCGCCCCTCTTGCCACCTGTCATGCCAGAATTGCGCGTCCATCGCCTGTGCCCCCTGTATCGTCTGCCCTGATGTGGTAGCAGAGTTGCGAGCAAAGCCAAGCGCTTGTCGCTCACAAGCCGGGGAGCAAGGGGAGGGCCGGGAATGCACATCGCCATGTGGTCGGGGCCGCGCAATCTGTCCACCGCGATGATGTACGCCTTCGCCGCGCGCGGCGATTGCGCCGTGGTGGACGAGCCGTTCTATGCCGCCTACCTCGCGAAAACCGGCCTCGCTCATCCGATGCGCGACGAGATCCTCGCGGCGCAGCCGCAGGATCCGACCGCGGTGATCGAGCAGCTTTTAGGCCCTGTTCCAGCCCAAAAGCCGCATTTCTACCAAAAGCACATGGCCCAGCACATGATCCCCGGTATTCCCCGCGACTGGGTTCTTGGCGTCGTGAACGTGTTTCTCATCCGTCACCCCGCGCGCGTCGCCGCCAGCTTCTCGGTCAAGTACGACAACCCCACCCTCGCCGATATCGGCTTTGTCCAGCAGGTCGAGCTTTACGAGCAACTGGTGGCAGAGGGGCAATCCCCCGTTGTGATCGATTCCGCCGATATCCGGCGCGATCCGTCAACCATGTTGCAACGGCTTTGTGCCGCCATCGGCCTCGACTGGACGCCCGCGATGCTCACCTGGCCGCGCGGCGGCCACCCCGATGATGGGGTCTGGGCCGCGCATTGGTATGGGGCCGTCCATGACAGCACCGGCTTCGCCCCCGCCGAGGGGCCGCCGCCTGCGCTCCACGGGCCGCGCGCCGCACTGGCCGAGGCGGCGATGCCCGCCTACGAGCGGCTGCGCGCCGTGGCGCTCTCGCCCGGGTAAGCAAATCCTTGTGCCACCGTGCCGGGCGCGCCGCGAACCTCCCGGTTCACGCCTTGAACCTTGCGGTTCGACTCAGCCCTTCAGCCGCCGGTTCCGCGCCGCGAGCAGTTTCAGCCGCAGCGCGTTGAGCTGGATGAACCCGGCGGCATCCTTCTGGTCATAGGCCCCGGCATCCTCCTCGAAGGTGACATGCGCCTCGGAATAGAGGCTGTGATCGGACCAGCGCCCAACGGTCGTGGCCGATCCCTTGTAGAGCTTCAACCGCACCGTGCCGCACACATGATGTTGCGAGTGATCAATCGCCGCCTGCAACATTTCGCGTTCAGGGCTGAACCAGAAGCCGTTATAGATCAGCTCCGCATAACGCGGCATGAGCGAATCCTTGAGGTGCCCCGCGCCGCTGTCGAGCGTGATCTGCTCGATCCCGCGATGCGCCTCGAGCAGGACGGTACCGCCCGGCGTCTCGTAAATGCCGCGCGATTTCATCCCGACAAAGCGGTTTTCCACGAAATCGAGCCGCCCGATGCCATGCTTTCCACCCAATTCATTGAGCTTCGTCAATATGTTAGCGGGGCTCATCGGGGTGCCGTCGATGGCCACCGCATCGCCCTTGTCAAACGTGATCTCGATGAATTCCGGGGTGTCCGGCGCGTCCTCGGGGCTAACAGTGCGCTGATAGACATAGTCGGGCGCCGCCTCTGCCGGGTCTTCGAGCACCTTGCCCTCGCTCGAGGTGTGCAGCAGGTTCGCATCCACCGAAAACGGCGCTTCGCCACGCTTGTCCCTGGCGATCGGAATCTGGTTTTTCTCTGCAAAATCAAGCAGTCGTGTGCGGCTCGTCAGGTCCCATTCGCGCCACGGCGCGATCACCTTGATATCGGGGTTGAGCGCATAGGCCGCCAATTCGAACCGCACCTGGTCGTTGCCCTTGCCGGTCGCGCCGTGCGCCACGGCATCGGCCCCGGTCTCGGCTGCGATCTCGACAAGACGCTTTGAAATCAAGGGTCTGGCGATCGAGGTGCCAAGCAGGTATTGCCCCTCGTAGAGCGCGTTGGCGCGGAACATCGGAAACACGAAATCGCGGACGAACTCCTCGCGCACATCCTCGATGAAGATGTTTTCTTCCTTGATTCCAAGGAGTTTCGCCTTCTCCCGCGCGGGCTCCAGCTCTTCGCCCTGGCCCAGGTCGGCGGTAAAGGTAACCACCTCGCAGCCATATTCCGTCTGCAGCCATTTCAGGATGATCGAGGTATCGAGACCCCCGGAATAGGCCAGAACAACTTTCTTCGGCGCGGACATCATGCTTCCCCCTTCGCGGATTTCCCGCGCGATTAGCGGGTTTTGCGGGGCGGGGCAAGCCAGCCCCTTGCCAGCCGCCCGCGATTGCGTCACTGACACGGCCATGTCCGATTTCCGCGATACCGCCCGCGCCGCCGAGGCCGCCATGCGCGCCGTCTTTCCGCCGACGCCCTTGCAGCGTAACGACCACCTGTCCGAGCGTTACGACGCCGACATCTGGCTCAAGCGCGAGGATCTCAGCCCGGTGCGCTCCTACAAGCTGCGCGGTGCCTTCAACGCCATGCGCCACGTGCTCTCGGCGCGGCCCGATACCGCGCAGTTCGTCTGCGCGAGCGCCGGAAATCACGCGCAGGGCGTGGCCTATATGTGCCGCCATTTCGGGGTTCGTGGCGCGATCTTCATGCCGGTAACGACGCCGCAGCAAAAGATTGGAAAGACAGAGAAATTTGGCGGCGATGCCGTCACGATCCGGCTCACCGGCGACTATTTCGACGACACGCTCGCCGCCGCGCAGGACTATTGCGCGCAGGTGGGCGGGCATTTTCTTGCGCCGTTCGACGACGAGGATGTGATCGCCGGGCAGGCCAGCGTCGCGGTCGAGATAGAGACGCAGATGGAGCGGTTGCCCGATCACATGGTGCTGCCCGTGGGCGGCGGCGGGCTGTCCTCGGGCGTCTACAGCTATTTCGGTGACCGCGTACCGCTCACCCTGGTAGAGCCCGCCGGCGGGGCCTGTCTCGCCGCGGCGGTTGCGGCGGGGGCGCCAGTGCGGCTGGATCAGGTGAATACCTTCGCCGACGGGGCCGCCGTGGCGCAGATCGGCGCGCGTCCCTTCGCGCGCCTTGCCCCGCATGACGGCTTTGGCCTGATCGCTGTCGCCGAGGACCGGCTGTGCACCACCATGCTCGAAATGCTTAATGTCGAGGGCATCGTGCTCGAGCCCGCCGGGGCGCTGTCGGTTGATGCGCTCAAGGACGTGGGCGACCAGATTCGGGGCAAGACCGTGGTCTGCGTCACCTCCGGCGGCAATTTCGATTTCGAACGCCTGCCCGAGGTCAAGGAGCGCGCGCAGCGCTTCTCGGGGCTCAAGAAATACTTCATCCTTCGCATGCCGCAACGCCCCGGCGCGCTGCGCGATTTTCTCGAGGTTCTTGGCCCGGATGATGACATCGCGCGTTTCGAATACCTCAAGAAATCCGCGCGCAATTTCGGCTCGGTCCTCATCGGGATCGAGACGACGCGGCCCGAGAATTTCGATGCGTTCATCGCGCGCCTCGACCAGACAGGGTTTGCGTATCGCGACATCACCCGTGACGAGGTGCTTGCCGAGTTCCTCATCTAGGCGGCGATTCCCTCCGCGATCCCGGCAAGAAATGCGGCTTTCGATGCCTCATATCCGGAAACGATCCTGGGGATATCGACGCTATCACGCGCCCCCGCGCCCGATTTCGCCTCGCCATCGGCACACAGGTTGGCAAGTGCCTTAAAGCCGAGATTGAGCGCGCTGCCCTTCAGAAAATGCAACTGTGCCTCAAGATCATCCTCTGTCGTGGCGGTACGTAGCACCGCGAGCGCCGTCTCCACTTCCTCCAGAAACAGGTCGAGCACCTCCTCGAAGGCGTCGGCACCGATCTCTTCCCGCAGTTCCCGCACGCGAATCCAGTCTATCATGTCAGCCTCTCCCGCATTTCTGCCAGTCTCCGCACGAGGTCTTCAGAACGTGTTAACGTCGATGGGAAAATACCAGAAACTTTTATCATTCACGGGATGTAAACGCTCGTGCGGCGACCGTGTGCGCGAAACGAGTGATGGTGAGAGCGGTGCGCGGCGCAAACGTGACCAAGGATGAGGCCGCCGCCAGCTCCGATGCGCGGCGCGTTCTTGTCGTTGATGACAGCCGGGCGCAGCGGCGCATTCTCGGCAGTTACCTGCGGCAATGGGGCTATGTCGTCGAAGAGGCCGAAAGCGGTGGCGAAGCGATCGACATCTGTCATCGCAATCTTCCCGAACTCGTGGTCAGCGACTGGATGATGCCGGGGATGAGCGGCCCGGAATTCTGTCGTGCCGTCCGCGGGATGAACAACGACAATTATGTCTACTTCATCCTCCTCACCTCCAAGAGCGGCAAGGAAGAGATCGCGCTCGGCCTGGATGCCGGGGCCGATGACTTCCTCACCAAGCCGGTCAATTCCGCAGAACTGCGCGCGCGCATGGCCGCCGGGATGCGCATCCTTGATATGGAGCGCGAGCTGCTTGCCAAGAACCGGCTCGTCAGGGCCACGCTCGACGAATTGCAGGCACTCTACGATTCGCTCGACAACGATCTTGTCGAGGCCAACAAGCTGCAACAGTCGTTGCTCAGCGAACGCTATCGCGATCTCGGCCCGGCAGAGGTTTCTCTCTCGCTGCATTCCTCGGGCCATGTCGGGGGCGATCTCGTGGGCATGTTCCCGATATCCGACAGCCGTGTTGGTCTCTACGGGCTCGACGTGTCCGGCCACGGGATCAGCTCGGCGCTGATGACCGCACGGCTCGCTGGCTATCTCTCGGCCACCGTGCCCGAGCACAACCTCGCGCTGCACGAGATCGCCCCGGGGCGCTTCGCCGCGCGCCCCCCGGCCGAGACGGTGTCGCGGCTCAACCATGTCTTTCTCTCTGATCTCGAGACCGAGCATTACTTCACCATTGCGCTCGCCGATGTCGATCTCGCGACGGGCCGGGTGATCCTTGCGCAGGCCGGGCATCCGCACCCGGCCGTGCAGCGCGCCGACGGGTCGGTCGAGTTCGTGGGCGAGGGTGGCCTGCCCGTGGGGCTCATCGAGGGGGCGAGCTTCGACCAGGTAGAGTTCACGCTGGCACCTGGCGACCGGCTGCTCATTCATTCAGACGGGATCACTGAATGCGCCGACCCGGATGGGTTCATGCTCGGTGACACTGGCCTTGCCGCGATCATGCGTCACCTGCGCCAGACACGTGGCCCGGCCTTTCTCGAATCGCTCATGTGGAAGCTGTCCGATCACGCAGGCGAGGCGCGCTTTACCGATGATATCTCGGCGGTTCTTCTGGAATTCAGGCCCATGCCCCGGCCTGGCTGACGAAGTGGCGATCCCCGGCGTTGCCAAGCTCGCGCGCGGCGCGCGCGGGCGTGATCCACAGCGCCCGGTGCCCCGGCTCCGATGGCGGACCCAGCCGGCGCACCGGGCAGGCGCGATAAATCACGCAAAGCTTTTCCGCCCAGAGATCGTAGTCCGGCATGTAGGTGAACCGGCGAAACGCCCCGATCCGCCGCGGCCGCGCAATCAGCCAGCCGGTTTCCTCCCACACTTCGCGATAGAGCGCCCGCAGGGGTGATTCGCCCGGGTCGATACCACCCCCGGGCAATTGCAGCTCGGGCACCGGCGTGGCCTGATGCGTCACCAGAAGCCGCCCGCCCCGCGGCAGCACGGCATAGACGCCAGGGCGGAGCCGATAGCGGATACCGGGCCGCGGGGGCTCTCCGAATCGCCGTGTCATTCCGTCTCCTTCACGCCCGCCTTGTCCTGCCCTGCCCGTCGCGATATGCCCAAACCGCGCAGCGAAGGAAAGCCCATGACGCTTGGACAGAGGTTAGCGTGGGACGACACGGTCCTGCCGTTCCAGCTAGATCACGCGGATATCCGGGGCCGGGTCGCGCGGCTCGACGGTGTTCTCGACGCGATCCTGAAACAGCACGACTACCCGCCCCCCGTCGAGGCCCTGATCGCCGAGATGGCGCTCCTGACGGCGCTCATTGGTCAGACGATAAAGCTGCGCTGGAAGCTCTCGCTCCAACTTCAGAGCAAGGGCGGGGTCCGCCGCATCGCCAGCGATTATTTCGCCCCCACCCGCGAGGGCGAGCCGGCCCGCATGCGTGCCTATGCCAGCTTCGACCCGGACAGGATCGGCGACGGCGACGCCTTCGCGCAACTGGACGAGGGTTATTTCGCCGTGCTCCTCGATCAAGGGCAGGGCACGACGCCCTACCAGGGTATCACCCCGATAACCGGCAAGGCGCTGCGCAACTGCGCCGAGGCCTATTTCGCACAGTCAGAGCAATTGCCAACGCGGTTCGCACTCAGCTTCGGCAGGTCTACCGAGCAAGGGGGTGCCGAGCATTGGCGCGCGGGCGGCGTGATGCTGCAACACATGCCCAAGGCCTCGCCCTTCGCCAAGGACGGCGGCTCTGGCAAGGGCGGGCTGCTCGCCGCGCGCGACATCGTGCACGGCGACGATGCCGAGAACTGGGGCCGCGCCAATCACCTGCTCGATACGGTCGAGACGCTGGAACTGATCGGTCCGTCCGTCTCGCCGGCCGACCTGCTGGTGCGGCTCTTCCACGAGGAAGGCCCCCGCGTGTTCGAGACGCAGCCCGTGCGTTTCGGTTGCACCTGCTCCGAGGAGCGGGTGCGCAACAGCCTGTCGATATACTCGGCTCGCGACATCGCCAGCATGACCACCGCAGAGGGCATCGTCACCGCCGATTGCCAGTTCTGCGGGGCGCATTACCGGCTCGCTCCTGAAACTCTCGGCTTTGATGCCCCGGAGGCCCCGGGTGACACCGAGTGATCCCCTCACCCGCATTCTGAACGCGGCGGGCGCGCCGCGAGCGGGGTCGTCGGATTACGACCTCAACCGCGGGATCTCGCTACCCGAGGGGCGAAAGCTGCGGCCCGCGGCCGTGCTCGTCGCTGTCGAGACAGGCGGCGATGTACCGCGTGTGATCCTGACCACGCGCTCTTCGGCGCTGCGGCATCATCCGGGCCAGATCGCTTTTCCCGGCGGCAAGCAGGATTTGGGCGATGCTGACCTGCACGCCACCGCCCTGCGCGAGGCGCGCGAGGAAATCGGCCTCGCCCCGGACGCCGTCGAGATTCTCGCCGACCTGCCTCGCCACGAGACCGTTACAGGTTTCGATGTCATGCCGGTGCTTGCCCGTGTCTCCACCCCTTTCAGCCCCGTGGCCGAGCCGGGCGAGGTGGCCGAGATCTTCGCTGTCCCGCTTGCGCATGTTCTCGACCCTGCGCGTTTTCGCGTCGAGCAGCGCCGCTGGAAAGGGACGTGGCGGCGCTATTACACGGTGCCTTACGGACCGTATTACATCTGGGGCGCGACCGCCCGCATCCTGCGAGTGATGGCCGACATGGCGGGACGGCCATGAGGATCGAGGATGACTGGATCGTGCGCCCTGAGACACGCGCGGTGTTTGACGCGCTGTCCGCTGGCGGCCACAGGGCGCTGTTCGTCGGTGGCTGCGTGCGCAACGCGATTCTCGGTGTGCCGGTGGGCGATATCGACATCGCCACAGACGCGCATCCCGAAACGGTGATGACGCTGGCGCGCGAGGCGGGGCTCAAGCCGGTCCCGACCGGGATCGACCACGGCACGATCACCGTGGTCTCGGGCGGGCTGCCGCACGAGGTCACCACCTTTCGCGCCGATATAGAGACGTATGGACGTCACGCGCAGGTCGCCTTTGGCCATAGCATCGAGGCTGACGCACGCCGCCGCGATTTCACCATGAACGCGCTCTATGCCGAGTGCGATGGCCATGTGCTCGACCCGCTTGGCGGGCTGCCCGACCTGCGCGCGCGCCGCGTGCGGTTCATCGACGACCCGGCACAGCGCATTCGCGAGGATACCTTGCGCATCCTGCGATTCTTCCGCTTTCACGCCTGCTACGGCGATCCGCAGGGTGGCCTCGATCCTGACGGGCTCGCTGCCTGCGCCGCCGCCCGCGACAGCCTTGCCGCCCTCTCGCGAGAGCGAATCGGGGCCGAGATGCGCAAGCTTCTGGCCGCCCCCGATCCCGCGCCCTCGGTCGCAGCGATGCAGGCCGCGGGCGTGCTCGGGGCGATCTTGCCGGGGGCCGACGCGGCGGCACTTGCCCCGCTCGTCCACCTCGAGGCGGAAACGGAGACGGCCCCCGATGCCCTCCGCCGTCTTACCGCGCTGGGCGGCGAGGATGCGTCAGAACGGCTGCGCCTCTCGCGCGCCGAAGGCCGGCGGCTGGCGCGCCTGCGCGACGGGATCGAGAGCGGCATGTCCACCGCCGAGATCGGCTATCGCTTCGGGGCCGGGGAGGGGGCCGATATCGTGCTCCTGCGGGCGGCACTCCTTGGCACCCCGCTTGCGCCGGACGCACTCGACGACATCAGGCGCGGCGCGGCGGCGGTGTGCCCGGTCCGCGCCGCCGACCTGATGCCAGAGCACTCCGGCGCCGACCTCGGCCGCCGCCTGTCCGAGATCGAGACTCGCTGGATCGCCTCGGGCTTTACCCTGCGCCGCGAGGACCTGCTGTGAGCACGCACCGCATCCTGCGGCTTGGCGCGCGGGGCGATGGCGTGGCCGAGGGTCCGCTCTTCGCGCCGCGCACCCTGCCGGGCGAGGAGGTGAGCGGCACGCCCGATGGCCAGCGCCTCACCGATATCCGCATCCTCACGCCCTCGTCCGATCGCGTCCGCGCCCCTTGCCGCCATTTCGCGCAATGCGGCGGCTGCCAGCTTCAGCACGCCTCTGACGGCTTCGTCGCGGAGTGGAAGGCAGAGCAGGTGTGCGCCGCCCTGCGCGGTCGTGGGATCGAGGCCAAGATCGCTCCCGTTCTGACCTCGCCTCCCGCTTCGCGCCGCCGCGCGGTTCTGGCGGCGCGGCGCACGAAATCCGGCGCGCTGGCGGGGTTTCACGCGCGGGCCAGCGATCAGGTGGTCGAGGTGCCCGATTGCCACCTGCTGCACCCCGATCTCATGCCCGCGCTTGCCGCTGCCCGCGATCTCGCGCTCACCGGGACGAGCCGCAAGGCCGAAATCGCGGTCACGGCGACGCTGTCGCGCGCCGGTCTCGATCTGGCGGTCGCGGGCGGCAAGCCGCTCGACGGGCCGTTGCGCCTGTCGCTCGCCGCGCTGGCCGAGCGGCATGATCTGGCGCGGCTGGCCTGGGAGGACGAAACCGTGCTCACCCGCCGCGCGCCGGTGCAAGATTTTGCCGGGGTGCCGGTTGTGCCCCCGCCCGGTGCGTTCCTTCAGGCCACAGCCGAGGGCGAGGCGGCGTTGATGGCCGAGGTCATGGCGCTTCTCGACGGCGTGCGGCGCGTGGCCGATCTCTTTGCTGGGTGCGGCACCTTCACCTTTCCGCTGGCGCGGCGCGCGGCGGTGCACGCGGTCGAAGGCGCGCCCGGGATGATCGCCGCGCTCGATCACGCCGCGCGCCACGCGCAGGGGCTGCGGCCCGTCACCCACGAGGTGCGCGACCTCTTTCGCCGCCCGCTCGATGCGCAGGATTTGGCTCAGTTTGACGCCGTGGTGATCGACCCGCCGCGCGCCGGGGCCGAGGCGCAGATCGCCGAACTGGCGCGTTCGGGCGTGCCGCTCATTGCCCATGTCTCCTGCAACCCGATGACGTTTGCCCGCGATGCCGGGACGCTGTTGGCGGCGGGGTATCGAATGGGGCCGGTGCGCGTTGTCGATCAGTTCCGCTGGTCGGCGCATGTCGAGTTGGTCGCGGGCTTTCATCTGCACTGACGCGATACCGACACGATACCGACACGATACAGCTAGGCAATTTTCGACGAATCCGGTATATTCAGAAAAAAATCCAGAGGTCGGCAGTGTGGGCAAACCCGTGAATATAACCAGACGTTTCACCCTTCTCGCCGGTGCCGCCGCGCTTGCAGGATGCGCCGGGCCATCGAAGTTTCGCACCTATCGCGGACCCGAGGTCACCCGCGTCATCGTCGACAAGGGCGCGCGCGAAATGTTCCTTTTGCATCAAGGCAGTACGCTGAAACGCTACAAGATCGACCTGGGCTTTGCGCCCGATGGTCACAAGCAGTTCGAGGGCGACGGCAAGACGCCGGAGGGCGATTATCTCATCGACCGGCGCAACCCCAACAGCGCCTATCACCTCTCGCTCGGCATCTCCTATCCCAACGAGGCGGACATCGCCTATGCCCGTCTGCTCGGCAAGTCCCCGGGGGGCGACATCTTCATTCACGGCGAGGCGAAGACGTTCGCATTTCTCAAGTCGGATTGGACCGCAGGCTGCATCTCGGTCAAGAATCGCGAGATGGAGGATATCTACGCCATGGTCCGCAACGGCACGCCGATCACCCTATATGGATGATCAGGCACCGAGCGTCAGCGTCCACCACAGCTTGCCGCCCCGATCCTGGTGCCAGGCAAAGCCCATTCGGCGTGCCTCGGGCGAAAGTATGACGCGGCGCGTGACATCGTCCTCCATCCAGGCGGCGAGTGTTTGGAGCTCGCTCTCGTAGGTCTCCGAGATCGTCTCGCCGATGAATTCTCCCTGGTAGCCGACGCGCTTTACCCGGTCGAGCGGTGAAGAGCCGTCGGAGCCGAAATGCCACGGGCGCTCCTGCACCGACATGTCGCGGGAATGGGTCGCGGCGGCGGCGGTCAGCTTGTCATCGAGAACGAGCGGGCTGACACCGGCGGCCTCGCGCAGGGAATTGACCGCATCCAGCATCCGGAACCGGATCTCGCGGGTATCGCCCGGCGATATCCGGTAGACCCGCGGCAGCGGCTTGCCGTCGGGCCCCATCTGAGGTGGCGACGGCGGTGCGGCGCAGGCCGACAGGGCCAGAACGGAGACCATAAGAAGAACGAATACGCGTATCATGTTGCTGTGCCACCCGAGCCTGTTACGAAAACCTGCTTTAGCCCGACCTGCACGCATTTTCAAACCGGCATGAGCCTGATGTAGCATTTTCGCGCTTGTTTGATTTGCGACTGCGTCCTGAAAGCCATATATTATGCGCCAAGGTGGCAAGGCAGGTGGAGTGAAAACGATGTCGTCATACATCCCGAAAAAGATGAAGCGGCGCGCATTTCTCGCCGGCAGCGCGGCAATGATCGGCGCGCCCGCGCTGGCCCAGAATGTCGATGGTGATGGTACGGTCGAAATTGAGAGCGAGGTCACAGAGTCGGTGCGGCGCAACATCTCGGCGTTCCGCATGCTCGACTGGAAGCCTTATTTCTCTAACCTCCGGAATGGCGCGATCCTTTGCGACACGGATTCGCGGGCGGTGCATTACTGGGACGAGGACGGCGAGACTTACAAGCTCTACCCGTCCTCCGTTCCGCTGACCGATGAGCTAACGCGCCGCGGCCGCACACGAGTTGTACGCAAGGTCGTAGGGCCGAGTTGGCGACCCACGCCGTCGATGCTCAAGCGTAACCCTGACTGGCCCGCCTACGTGCCACCGGGGCCCGACAACCCGCTGGGCACCCACGCGCTCTATCTGAGCTGGACCTACTACCGCATCCACGGCACGCATGACACGCGCAAGATCGGGCGGCGATCATCGAACGGGTGCATCGGGCTTTATAACGAGCACATCCAGGAGTTGTTTGCGCTCGCCAAGGTTGGCACGCAGGTGTTGCTTATTTGACAAAATCGCGGCGGCAAATGTGCATCAAGCGGCAAGTTGAGTTTGCATTCTTCACGATTTGCTGATTAGAAAAAGTTACGAGGTAAGTCTTGGGCGCTTGGTCGTTTCTGTGATGACCAAGCCCGCATCTGGAGGATTATGATGAAAAAACTCGTTCTCGCTGCCGCCTTTTCCGCCGCTGCATCCACCGGTTTCGCTGGAAACCTGGAAGAGCCTATGGTTGAGGCCCCGGTCATCGTCGAAGAAACCAACGCCAGCTCGTCTGCCGCTGCCGTCTGGGTGCCGCTGCTGCTGCTGGCGATTGTTGCCGCGGTTGTTGCCGCCGACTGATCCGGTTTTTCGTAACAAGAGAAAAGGCAGCGCTTCGGCGCTGCCTTTTTTCATGTCCGCATTCCGCCAGTGACGTTCAATCGAGCCAACCGGCGAGATTCTTTTCCACGATGGCCGACAGGGCCGTGATATGCGCCTCGTCATCGTTGAGACATGGAATGTAGGTGAATTCCTTTCCGCCCGCCTCCTCGAAGCTTTCGCGGATTTCCTCGTTGATCTCTTCCAGCGTCTCGATGCAATCGGCGGAAAAGGCAGGAGCCATCACCGCGATGCGCTTCTTGCCCTCTTCGCGCGCGAGGCGGGCAACCTCGTTCACCGTGTAGGGTTTGAGCCATTCCTCCGGGCCAAAGACCGACTGGAACGTGGTTGTGATCTCCGTCTGCTCCCAGCCGAGACGCTCGCGCAAGAGCCGCGTCGTCTTCTGGCACTGGCAGTGATACGGGTCTCCCTGCATCAGGTATCGCTTTGGCATCCCGTGATAGGACACGACCAGAATCTCCGGCCGCGTCTCCGCCACTGCATAGGCGCGCTCCACCGATTGCGCGAGCGCCTCGATATAGAGGGGATGCTCGAAATACGGCTCGACCACCCGCGCCACCGGCTGCCATGTTTCCTGCATCAGCGCGCGGAAGAATTGATCGTTGGCCGTGGCCGAGGTGGCGCCCGCGTAATGCGGATAGAGCGGGAAGAACAGGATGCGGGTGCAACCCGCCTCGGTCAGCGCGCGCACCTTGGATTTCGTGGATGGGCTGCCATAGCGCATGCAGAAATCGACCATCACGTCGTCGCCATACCGCGCCTTCATTGCATGTGCGAGCTTCTCGGTCTGATCGCGCGTGATGGTCATCAGTGGGCTCTCGCCCTTTTCCTCGTTCCAGATCGACTTGTAGGCGGCGCCCGAGGTGAACGGTCGCTTGCTGAGGATGACAAGCTGCAACAGCGGCTGCCATTTCCACGGCGCGTAGTCGATCACACGGCGATCCGAAAGAAACTCGTTGAGATAACGGCGCATTGGCCAATAGCTGTAGTGATCCGGCGTGCCGAGATTGGCCAACAGAACGCCGGTCCTGGCGCGTGGCACCTTGGGGTGGTCGGTGGGGGCGTGGCTGGGTCGCGTCGCGTCGCGGCTGGCATCAAGCATGGCGCAGAGGTTCCTTTGCACGGATCACCGTTGACATAACGGTTACGCAAGCGAGGTCAATCTTCGAGGGGATTTTCCCGTGTTTCCAGCGCATCCGCCAGCCGTGCGGCGGCCGATCCGGGACGTAGCGGCTGCGGCTGGCTCGGGTCCGGGGCCCAGCCGGTCAGAAAGACCATCTCGGCGCTGACGCGGACCCCGCCCTCGGGATGGGCGAAGTCGCGCGCGTAGATGTCGCAAGCCCGTGCCAGTACGTCGCGCCGCAGCGCACCACGCGGGCGCGCGTCCATCGCGTTGGTCTCGCCCATGGCGCGCAGCTCGCGCATGAGCGCGAGCGCGTCCGCATAGCGCAGGTCGAGCGGCAGCCTGTCGGCCACCGGCAGCGCAAACCCGGCGCGCTGCAACAGCGCGCCGAGATCGCGGATATCCCCCATCGGCAGGACGCGCGGCGACAGACCCCCGGTCACGTCCGCCTCGGCCTGCGCAAGCGCGGCGCGCAATTCCTGCAGGCTGCCCCCGCCGAACAGCACTGCGAGCATGAGCCCGTCCGGGCAAAGCGCGCGGCGCGCCTGCACAAGTTGTCCCACCGGGTCGTCCGCCCAGTGCAGGCACAACGCATGGATCACCAGATCATGCGCCCCGGGCCGCAGCGTCAGCGTCTCGTCATCCGCGACCACGGTCGCATCCGTATGCCGCGCCCGCCAGAAATCCGGAAAACCGGTGATGAGGGCCGGAGCCGTAAAGGATCTGTTAACCATCCGCAGCCGATCCTCGATCTCCTCGGCGGCAAGTTCGTGCAGGAATGTCACGGGTGCACGCAGCGCACGGGCGCGCTGGCGCAAGAGGGCGGGGCGGTCGGTCAGCTTGGCTTGGCTCATGGGGGGAAAATAGAATGGCGCACCCGGCTTTACAAATGGCAGTTCGTCTCGTCTATCCGCCGCGCTGCACGCTGTGCGGCGTGACGGTGGATGATGCGTTTGGCCTGTGCGGGGCGTGCTGGCGTGACACGCCTTTCATCACCGGGCTAGTATGCGACCTGTGCGGCGCGCCGCTGCCCGGCGATGCGGGCGCGGATACGGAGCACTGCGATGATTGCCTTGTCAGCGCGCGGCCCTGGACGCGCGGGCGGGCGGCGCTGCGCTATGACGCGAATGGGCGGCGTCTGACGCTGGCGCTCAAGCATGGCGACCGGCACGACGTGGCCCATCCCGCTGGCAAGTGGCTCGCGCGGAGCGCGCAGCCGATGCTCTTGCCCGGCATGTTGATCGCGCCGGTGCCGCTGCATTGGACACGGTTGCTCACGCGGCGATTCAACCAGTCGGCGTTGCTGTCGCATGCGCTTGCGCGGGAAACCGGGCTGACAAATGTGCCCGATCTCTTGTTCCGGCAGCGGCGGACGCGGAGCCTCAAGGGGCTCGACCGGGCCGCACGCCATGCGACGCTCGACGGTGCGATCTGCCCCAACCCGCGCCATGCCGATGCGGTGCGCGGCGCGCGCGTGCTCCTGGTCGATGACGTGATGACATCGGGCGCAACCTTCTCGGCGGCGGCACAGGCGTGTTTCGCGGCCGGGGCGGAGGATGTGTGCATTCTCGCACTGGCGCGCGCTGTCAGGGATGCCTAAGTTCCTGTCAGAACAGGACAGGACGACACAGGACGACACATGCCCCAGATCGAGATATACACCTCACCGCTTTGTGGCTTCTGCCATGCTGCCAAGCGGCTCCTGAAACAGAAGGGAGCCGCCTTCTCAGAAATCAACGTGCTTGCACAACCCAAGCGCAAGGCCGAGATGATGGGTCGCGCGAGCGGTCGCCACACTGTGCCGCAAATCTTTATTGGCGAGACCCATGTCGGCGGCTGCGATGAGCTTTATGCGCTCGATCGTGCGGGCAAGCTCGACACGCTTTTGCAGGGGTGAGCCATGCGCGCCGCGCTTCTACAACTCACGTCGAGCGATGATCCCGTTGAGAACCTCGCCGTGGTGCGTGCGTGGATGGGGGACGCGGCGGCGGACGGGGCCGAGATCATTCTGACGCCGGAGGTGACGAATTGCGTCTCGACCAGCCGCACCCATCAACGGGCGGTTCTGAACCACGAATCGGACGACCCCACGCTGGCCGCGCTGCGCGCCGAGGCGGAACGGCTCGGGGTCTGGCTGCTCATCGGCTCTCTCGCGCTCAAGACCGATGATCCTGACGGGCGCTTTGCCAACCGGTCTTTCCTCATCGGGGACGATGGCGCGATCCGCGCGCGCTATGACAAGATTCACATGTTCGACGTGGATGTGAGCCCCGAGGAGACGTATCGCGAATCCGACGGCTTTCGTCCCGGCACCCGCGCGGTGCTGTCTGACACGCCCTGGGGCAAGATCGGGCTGAGCGTCTGTTACGACGTGCGATTTCCCCACCTCTATCGCCGGCTGGCGCAGGCGGGGGCCGAGATCCTGACCGTCCCGGCGGCGTTTTCCCATGTAACTGGCGCCGCCCATTGGCAAAGTCTGCTGCGTGCGCGTGCTATCGAAACTGGGTGTTTCGTGCTCGCACCTGCGCAAACCGGCAGCCACACTGCCAGCCGGGGGCAGGCACGGCGCACTCATGGGCACAGTCTTGTGATCGGTCCGTGGGGCGAGGTGATCGCCGATGGTGGCACCGAGGCGGGGATCATCACGGTTGATCTCGACCTCTCGGAGGTGGCACAAGCTCGCAGGCGCGTGCCGTCGCTGCGCCATGACCGGGATTTCGATGGCCCCTGAATGGAAGAGACGCAGAGCAATTCCCTCGCGGTCGCGCTTTTCAGCGAGATCCTGACGAACGATCAACTGATTCGCTCGCGGCTTAGCCGTGTTCTGCCCAAGGGAATGGAAATCTCGCATTTCGCGGTGCTCAACCACCTTGCCCGCACCGGCGAAGAGCGCAGCCCGGCGCAACTGGCCAAGAGCTTTCACGTCACTCGCGGCGCCATGACCAACACGTTGTCCAAGCTAGAGTGGGCGGGGTACGTCCATATCCGCCCCGACTGGGAGGATGCGCGTCGCAAGATGGTCTCGATTAGCCGCCCCGGGCGCATGGCGCGTGACGCCGCCCTATCGGCCATTACCCCGATGGTGTCGGACCTGATTGCCGATCTCGGTGAGGATCGCGTGCGTTCGAGCCTGCCGGTACTGCGTGAGTTGCGCGCCAAGCTTGAAGGCTGAATGCCGGGCCCCGCGACGCCGGGGCCCGGCGTGGCGGCTCAGGCGTCGGAGGTCTGGGATTGCGCAGCCTGCCTGCGCGCGATTTCCTGCCGGTAAAGCTGTACGAAATCTATGCTTTCGAGGTTGAGCGGCGGGAATCCGCCGTCGCGGGTCACGTCGCTCACGATGCGGCGCATGAACGGGAAGATCTGGCGCGGACACTCTATCAGCAGGTAGGGATGGATTTGGTCGTCGGGCACGCCCTCGATGTGGAACACGCCCACATACTCCATCTCCATGACGAACAGCACCTCCTGGCTTTCCTTGTTCCGCGAGGTGACGTTAAGCTTGCACGCCACCTCGAACTGATGCTCCGTGGATCGCTTCTTGGCATCGAGATTGACGGACACCTGCACATCGGGCTGGACCTCGCCACCGGTGCCCCGCTGAGCAAGTACGTTCTCGAACGAGAGATCGCGCACGAACTGCGTGAGAATCTGCATCCGCATCTGCGGTGCCGTTGCACCGTCGGTTGTCTGTTGGTCGGCGCCGTTATCCTGATCGGCCATCGGTGTCTCCTGGTGAAAATTGGCTGCGGCAGTGCTTAGCAGGCGGTTGTATCGGCCTCAATGCCTTGTCCAGCCAGAGGTGCCGCGCTCGGCCGGGTCGATGGTCTCGTAGTCGCCTTCGATGATGTCGGGCCGGGCCGGGTTGCCGCCATCGCCACCGCGCGTGCCGTGAACCACGATCCGCTCGCGTATCCGGGCAAAGACGAAGTTGCGAACCGGGGGCAGCAGCAATGCAAAGCCGACCGCATCGGTAAAGAACCCCGGCGTCAGCAGCAGCGCCCCGGCAAACAGTATCATCGCGCCATGCACCAGCGGCGCCGACGGATCACCATGTCCGTCAAGCGCGGCGCGCAGCCGATTCATCTCGGCCAACCCTTGCCGGCGCAAGAGCGCGGTGCCGATCACGGCGGTCAGCACCACGACCGCCAGCGTCGGCCACAGACCGATTGCCCCGCCAACTTCGATGAACAGTGCGATCTCGATCAGCGGCACGATGATGAACGCAATCAGAAGCCACATTGGCACACCCCTTCCTTTCAAGAGCCTTGTGGTGGACTTGGCCCCTTGCGTCACCTACATAAGGACGCAAGAGACAGCCTGCCATGCCCCGCACGACAAGAGGTGCTCATGAATTCGCCGATCCTGCAATTGCTGGTGCTCGCCGGCATCGCCATTTTTCTCATCCTTCGGCTGAAGAGCGTTCTCGGCACGCGGGACGGCTTTGAGGGCACCCCACGCACCAAGCCCGTCGAAAGGGCCGCCGAGAGGCATGGGTTCGAGGTCATCGAAGGTGGCCCTGACCGTGACATCACCGACAACGTCCCCGAAGATTCCGACGCCGCCGCTGCGCTGGCCGAGATGAAGCGCATCGAACCTGATTTCGGCGTGACCGATTTTCTTCAAGGCGCGCGCGGTGCCTACGAGATGATTCTCATGGCCTTCGAGCGAGGTACGCTCGACGAGGTAACGCCCTTCCTGTCGCCCGATGTCTACGAAGCCTTTGCCGAGGTCGTGGACGCGCGCCAGCAACAAGGGCTGACGGTTGAGGCGGAATTCGTGGGCACCCGACATATATCCATCGCCGATGCCCGCTTTGACGCCGACGCCCGCCGCGCCGAAATCGACGTGCACTATGTCGGTGAGCTCATCACCGTGGTGCGCAATGCCAACGGCGAGATCGTCGAGGGCGAGCCGGGACGTAGCAAGCGGCAGAAGGACAGTTGGACCTACGAGCGCATCATGGGCGCGGGTGATCCAAACTGGCGGCTCGTCGCAACGGGCGAATGACCGGGGCGCTTCGCGCGATACTTCTCATGCTGGCGCTGTCGTCGGCCGGTCCGGCCACGGCGGCGGATATCCGCCACGAGGTCGCCGATTTTTCCGACCTGCCGCGATGGCCCAATGACGATCACGCCGCCGCGCTGTCGGTGTTCCTCGAGACATGCCCCGACATGACGGGGGCGGATTGGCAGGCGCTCTGCGCGCTGGCGCAGACGGGACCAGAACCGCGCACCTTCTTCGAGCTGTTCTTCCGTCCCGTCCTCATCAGCGATGGCAGGCCGGCATTGTTCACCGGCTATTTCGAGCCCGAGCTCTCCGGCTCCCTTCGTCCTGACGGGCGCTATCGCCATCCCGTCTACCGGATGCCGCCAGAGGCGCGGGACGCGAGCGTCTGGCTGTCGCGCCGCGAGATTCTCTCCAGCAACGTGATGGCAGGGCGGGGCCTCGAGATCGCCTGGGTGGATGACCCGGTGGAGCTGTTCTTTCTCCAGATCCAGGGATCGGGACGCATTCGCCTGCCCGACGGACGCGTGATCCGGGTGGGATATGCGGGGTCGAACGGCCATCCTTACCGCTCCATCGGGGTCGAGCTCGTGCAGCGGGGCATCTACAAGGCACACCAGGTCTCGGCGCAGGTCATCAAGAACTGGGTGCGGCGCAATTCCGTCGCCGGCAAGGAGCTGCTTTTTCACAACCCCTCCTACGTGTTCTTTCGCCGGATCGACGAAGTGCCGCCCGAGCGCGGCCCGTTGGGCGCGATGAATCGCTCGGTGACACCGGGGCGCACGATCGCGATTGATCCGGGCCATGTGCCCCTGGGCGCGCCGGTCTGGATCGAAAAGGATGGGCGCGACCCAATGCACCGCCTGATGATCGCGCAGGATACAGGCTCGGCCATCAACGGACCGCAACGCGCGGACATCTTCTTCGGTACCGGCGACGCGGCGGGCCGACGGGCCGGAAAGCTGCGCGATGGCGGGCGGATGCTGGTGCTCATGCCGATCCAGCGGGCCTATGCCATGCTCACGGACCCGTTCCAATGACCCGCAAGCGTCAATTGCGTCCCGACGAGATGGCGCTCTGGCAAGAGGTCGCACGCCGTACCGAGCCGCTCGGCCGAAGGCGCAAGCAGACGACGATGACGCCCGCCAACGCGCCGAAGACGGCTAACCCGCCCCCAGAGGAGAGCCTCTCCCTCCCTCGGTTCCGCCTGGGCGCGGCGGCGCAGGGCGACGACTCGCGTCACGATGTTCTGCCGGGTATCGCCGAGAGGATTGCCTCGGCGCCCGTGGCGATGGATCGCAAGTCTTTCCAACGGCTCAAGCGGGGCAAGCTCAGCCCTGAGGCCAAGCTCGACCTGCACGGCATGACCCTCGATCAGGCGCATGGCGCACTCGTCGGTTTCATGCTGCGCGCGCATGGCGCGGGCAAGCGGCTGGTGCTCGTCGTCACCGGTAAGGGCAAGGATCGCGACGGTGGCGGACCGATCCCGGTGCGTCACGGCGTGCTGCGCCACAACGTGCCGCAATGGCTGCGCCTTCCGCCGCTTGGGCCGCTGGTGTTGCAGGTGACCGAGGCGCATATCCGCCACGGTGGAGGTGGGGCCTATTACGTCTATCTACGGCGTCGGCGCTAGCGCCGGTCGCGCGCGGGCCACGCCGATCATCATCATCACCGTGGTAAAGGCGAAATAGCCGGCGATGATGACGAACTGCGCTTCGATCCCGATACCGAGGTCGATCGCCAGCCCGGTGATACCCGGGCCGATCGCCGAGCCGAGAACCATGATCGCGGCGGCCATCGCCTTGATCCGACCCATATGCGCGCTGCCATAGAATTCCGCCCAGAACGCGTTGGGCACCACGCTGTTGGCACCGGTAGTAAGCGCCAGCATGACGAAACCTGCAAGCAGCAGGAGTGGCCCCTCGGAGACCGAGAACAGCAAGAACGCGGCGACCATCGGGATCTGGATGAAAGGCAGCACGCGCGGCGTGCCCAGCCGGTCGAGCATGAGGCCCGCGGTCACCATCGCGCCGATGCTGATCGCGGTATACAGCGGAAACATCGCGACCAGTTCCACATGCGAGACCTGCTTGACCTCGGCGATATGCACCTGGTGAAAGAAGAACGCCGTGTTGAAGGCCGAGGGCCCAAGCAGCGCCGGGACCATGAACCAGAACAGGAAGTGCCCCAGCGCCTCGCCCCGCGTCCAGTGCCGCCCGTCCATCCCGAGCGACTGGCTGCTCTGCGCCCAGCTTTGTGGTGTGCGTTCGCGCCGCAGCAATAGCAGCAGGAACGGGACGCCGAGGATCGCGATCGCTGACGCCACGATCCAAAGGCTGCGCCAGTCATGCGCGATGAGCAGCGACGCGAATGTCAGCGGCAGGATCGCCTCGCCGAGCGCGTTGCCCAGTGTCGCCACCGACAGGGCCTTGCCCCGGCTGGCCACGAACCAGCGCGCCATCGCCACCACGGCGAGGTGGCTCATCATCCCTTGCCCGGTGAAACGCAGCGCAAAGACGACCACGGGCAAGAGCCACCACACCGGGTTGAGTGCCATCGCGAGGCAGGCCAGCATCATCGCGACGAGCACTATGGGCGCAAGAACGCGCACGCGAAACAGGTCCGTCAGCCCCCCGGCCCATACCATCGCCAGTGCCGATGCGGTGGTGCCGAGGCTATAGATACCCCCCCATTGCCCGTGGCTGAGATCGAACACGCCTCGGATTTCTCCGGCAAAAACCGAGATGAAATAGGTTTGACCAAAGCTCGACAGAAAGGTGAGCAGAACCCCCGCCGTGAGCCACGGCGCGTTATCGCGAAGAAATGCGAGAATCGGCATGAGGTTTCGTCGCGCGAAATTCCGGGGAAGGAAAGTGGAAACTGCCGCTGATCCGCCGCTGCAGGTCGCCACTGCCCGTGATGGGTCGCAACAGGGGCGCGGGACACCGATGAATCTGATAGCGTCCCGCCATAGCGCAAATTCCGGAGGCCCCATGCCCCGCCAGACTCACCTTATCCTATGTCCCGTCAACCTGCGCCACGTGAAGGTTGAGTACAACGCCTATAGCGAGGCGGTGGAAATGGCGCAGCGGCGCGGGGCCAAGCTCATCGTGGCCACCGTCGCGCCCGAGATCGAGCGCAACATGAACATCTATAATTCAGATGTTTACTGGGGTGAGGAGCTCAAGAAATTCGTGGCCGCCCATCCCGCTGAAGGCGTCGATGTCGAATTGATCGTGCGCAAGGGCGCGGTGCACCGCCAGATCGTCAAGCTCGCCGACGAGCGCAAGGTCGATCTGATCGTGATGGAATCGGCCAACCCCAAGGTGCAGGACTACCTGCTCGGCACCACGGCGAGCCACGTCGTGACTCATGCCGAATGCTCGGTCTACGTGGTGCGCAGCTAACCGCGCAGCGTGCCGTCCAGAACGTATCTCAGGATATCGACGACCTGCTCTGGCTTCCGCGCCACGGCGAGCGCGGCGGCGTCCACCTCCTTGAGCGCGTGGTCGTGCTCGGGTGGTTGCAGCACGATAAGCGACTTGCCAAGCGCCGCAGCATAGCCCGCGTCAAAGGCGGCGTTCCACTGCTTGTACTTGTCGCCGAAGCGGACCACCACGATATCGGCCTCCGCGATCCCCTTGCGTGTGCGGATGGCGTTGACCATCGCGCCCTTGTGATCGTGCCAGTACTTGTCCGCCTCGTCCCCGAGGATCGCGACCCCGCAATCGTCGCTCGCCGCATGATCTGTCACCGGGCCCGAAAACTCGACATCGAGCTCCTTGGCCCCGGCGATGATCCGGTCGCGCCAGTCGGTGTGGATCTCGCCCGAAAGATAGATTCTCAGCATCCGTTCCTCCCCTTGTCAGCCGCGTAGCACGCCGCCCGTGGCTTTCTGCACCTTCTCGACGATCCGGGCCGAAACCGCTTCGATCTCGGCCTCGGTGAGCGTCTTTTCACGCGGCTGCATCCGCACCGTCACGGCGAGCGATTTCTTGCCTTCGCCCAGGCTGCCGCCGATGAATTCGTCAAAGACACGCACACGCTCGATGAGCGCCTTGTCTGCGCCTGTTGCGGCATTGACCAGCGTCGCCGCCTCGATACCTGCGTCCACCACGAAGGCGAAGTCGCGCTCGACGGCCTGAAGATCGCTGATCCCAAGCGCACCGCGTGAGGCTGATGTGTTGCGCGGCAGCGGGATTTCTTGCGGGTAGAGCGTGTAGGCGACGACTGGCCCCTTCACGTCGAGCGCGCGCAGAACGCGCGGGTGCAACTCGCCAAACACGGCCAGCACCTTTTTAGGCCCGAGGCAGATCATGCCGTGCCGCCCCGGGTGCCACCAGTCGCCCGCCCCGCGCAGGATCTGCACCTTGGCCGGTGCGCCCATGCCCGCGAGGATCGCTTCGGCATCGGCCTTGGCGTCGTAGAGATCGGCGGCGCGCGCGCCGCCATGTACGTCCTTGGGACTGGTCTGGCCCACGAGGATACCGCTCACCAGCAGGCCCTGTTCCTCCGGCTCGCCGCCATGAAAGACGTGTCCCACCTCGAACAGTGCCATGTCCATGATCCCGCGCGCCTGGTTGCGCGCCGCCGCCTGCAACAGGCCGGGCAGCAACGCCGGGCGCAAATGGCTCATCTCGGAACTGATCGGGTTGGCGAGCCGGCTGGCGTCATCGCCCCCGCCGAAGAGCGCCGCGGCCTCACGGTCGATGAAGCTGTAGGTAACGCATTCGTTGTAGCCGAGCGCCGCCGCGCTGCGCCGCGCGATCTGTGTACGCTTCTGCATCGGGCTGAGGATCGGCTTGGGCACGCCCGGCTGCACCCGGGCCATCGGTCGCCCCTCGAGTCGCGTGAGCGACGCGATCCGTGCCACCTCCTCGACGAGGTCCGCCTCGCCCATGATGTCGGGCCGCCAGCTCGGCACATGCGCCATGCTGCCCTCGAGCCGAAAGCCGAGCGCCGTCAAGGTTTGGCGCTGATCACTTTCGGGGATCTCCATGCCGACGAGCGAGCGCACCCGCGCGGGATCGAGCCGGTAGGCGCGGGCCGTGTCCGGTACTTTTCCAGCCACCACTCTGTTGGAAGGGGTGCCACCGCACAGATCGAGGATCATCTGCGTTGCGAGGTCCAGTCCCTCCATGTTGAAGGCCGGGTCGATGCCGCGCTCGTTGCGATAGCGCGCGTCGGAATTGATCCGCAGCGCGCGGCCGGTCATCGCGATCTGGATATGGTCCCAAACCGCTGCCTCGAGAAACACATTGACCGTCTCGCCCGTGCAACCGGTCGCCAGCCCGCCCATGATACCGCCGATGCTCTCGATGCCGGTGTCGTCAGAGATCACCACCTGGCCAGGGCCAAAGGTATACTCCTTCTCGTCGAGGCCGGTCAGCGTTTCGCCACCCTTGGTGCGATGCACCCGCAGATTGCCCGCCATCTTGTCCGCGTCAAAGACGTGGAGCGGGCGGTTGCGGTCATAGGTAAAGAAATTGGTGATATCGACCAGCGCCGAGATGGGCCGCAGCCCGATGGCGCGCAGACGGTCCTGAAGCCAGGCGGGCGAGGGGCCGTTCTGCACCCCACGGATGAGACGCCCGGCAAAGACGTGACAGCCACCCTCGGCCGTGTCCTCGTCGATGGTGATGCCGATGGGGCAGGTGAACTGCCCCTCGATATCCGCCGTCGCGGCGGGCCGCAGCGTGCCAAGACCCCGCGCCGCCAGATCGCGCGCGATCCCCCGCACGCCGAGCGCGTCGGGCCGGTTCGGCGTGATGGCGATCTCGATCACCGGGTCCACCTTGGCCGGGTCGTTTGCCGCCAGCCAGTCGGTAAAGCGCTCGCCTACCTCGCCCGAGGGCAGTTCGATAATGCCTTCATGCTCGTCCGAGAGCTCCATCTCGCGCTCCGAGCACATCATGCCGTGGCTCTCGATGCCGCGGATCTTGCCTACGCCGATGGTGGTGTCGATGCCCGGCACGTAGACGCCGGGACTGGCGATGACCACGGTAATGCCCTCGCGTGCGTTGGGCGCACCGCAGATGATTTGCGTCTCGCCTGCAGCGGTCGCCACCTGGCAGACCCGTAGCTTGTCTGCATCGGGATGCTTTTCGGCGCTGATCACCTTGCCGATGGTGAAATCGTGCAGCCGTGCCGCCGGGTCGCTCACGCTTTCCACCTCGAGGCCGAGATCGGTCAGCGTCTCGGCGATCTCGTCCACGGTCGCCGTGGTGTCGAGGTGATCTTTTAGCCAGGACAGTGTGAATTTCATGGATCTTTCCGCCTGCAATGCCGGGTCACTCCGCGCTTTAGCGGATATGGCGGGCATGGAAAACCCCGCTTCGCGGCGGGGCTTTCCTCTTGCGTCGGTGGTGGGCGGGTTCAGCTTGTCCAGCGCCCCGAGAAGTCAAAGGCGTTGTCGTATCCGAAGAGCGCGACCGCGCCCCCGGTATGCAGGAACACCACGCGCTCGCCCTTCTTGAAATGGCCTTTGCGGATCAGGTCGATGAAGCCTGCCGCGCCCTTGGCGGAATAGACCGGGTCGAGCAGGATCGCTTCGAGTTCCGCGAACATGCGGATCGCCTCGATACCGCTTTCCGTGGGGATGCCATAGCCTTCGCCCACGTAATCGGTATTGGCGACCACGTCCTCGCGATTGACCACGCCCGGACAGCCCAGCTTTTCCGCCGTCGCACACGCGAGGTTATAGACGTTCTCCTCCTGCTTGGGCTTGGGCGCGCGCACCCCGATGCCAAGGAGCGGGATTTGCGCGTTCATCGCCTTGAGCCCGGTAATCAGCCCCGCCTGCGTACCGGCGCTGCCGGTGGCGTGAACGATGTGATCGACCTTGAGGCCCCGGTCGTTGAACTGCCCCAGCATCTCGAACGCGCAGTTGACATAGCCGAGCGCGCCGGTGGGGTTCGACCCGCCGCCGGGGATAGTATAAACCTTCCGCCCTTCGGCGCGGAACCGCTCGGCCACCTTCTCCATCTCGGCATTCATGTCGCCGCCGCCGGGGCGCTTCTCAGTGGTGGCGCCGTGCAGGTGATCGAGCAGAACGTTGCCGTTGTTATTGTAGTTGGCATTGTTCGAGCCGGTCCGATCCTCCAGCAGGATATGGCAATCCATTCCCATCTTGGCGGCGAAGGCGGCGGTTTGGCGGGCATGGTTGGATTGTGTGGCGCCCTGGGTCATCACCATGTCGGCGCCCTGCGCCTCTGCTTCGGCCATCAGGAATTCGAGCTTGCGGGTCTTGTTGCCCCCGGTGCTGAGGCCGGTGCAATCGTCGCGCTTGATCCAGATTTCCGGGCCGCCCAGCTCGGCGCTCAGCCGATCAAGCCGTTCGAGCGGCGTGGGCAGGTGCGCGAGAAAATGGCGGGGAAAGCGGGCGAGATGCATGGCGGCCTCCAGGTAATATGCGTTTGAGGGATATTATGGCGTGACATTTTGCCCGTCCAATGCCAATCCTGCCAAGGATTATGCGAGATATGCAATATGCGTCTGGAGTGGCTTGATGATATCCTCGCCGTGGCCGATGCTGGATCGCTGGCGCGCGCCGCCGAGTTGCGCCATGTCAGCCAGCCGGCGCTCACCCGACGGCTGCGTGTAATAGAGGCTGCGCTCGGCGTGCCGTTGTTCGAACGACGCCACAAACCGCTGACGCTCCTGCCCGAGATCGTGCCCCACCTGCCTGCGATGCGCAGCCTCGCGGCGCAACTGCGCCAGTTGCGCGACGGGTTGGCACAGAGCGGCGGCGCGCGGGGTCTGACGCTGGCTTGCCAGCACGCGATCACCACCACCCATTCCCCGGCCATCGTCGCCGCGCTGACCGAGGGACAGGCGCGGCCCGTGCGCGTGCGCTCGGAGAACCGCGAGGATTGCCTGCTGCGGCTCCTTGCCGCCGAGGCCGATCTCGCCGTGGTCTACGACGTGCCCCAGATCGCGCCGCTTGCCCTCGGCGGCGCGTTCGAGCGCGTGTCGCTCGGCCCTGAGCGGCTCATCCCGGTGGCCGCACCCGGCCTGCTTACCGGCAGTGACCTTCCCTATATTGGCTATCCCGGCGATGTCTTTCTCGGGCAGGTGATGGACCGGGCGCTTCTGCCGCGGATAGGGCGGGACCGGCGGTTGCGTCGCTGCGCCGAGACGGCGCTCACGCTTGCCGCGCACGAATACGCGCGGCGGGCGATCGGGGTGGCGTGGCTGCCCGAATCCATGGCACGCGGCGACCTGTCAGCGGGTCGGCTCGTGCATCTCGGTCGCGACGTTCCGGCGCTGGACATGGTGATATGGATGATCCGCCTGCCCGGCATCGAGGGCAGCGGCTGGGAGGACGACTGGCAGAGGCTGGCCGACACGCTCAGTCTTGCACCCACGGCACCGCTTTGATTTAAGCGTCGCGTTGCCCAGCCCGGAGGCCGCCCGATGGTCGATATCGCCACCCGTGTCTACAACCACCGCTGGAAGATGGATCCCATCGTCCGCTCGCTCATCGATACCGATTTCTACAAGCTGCTGATGTGCCAGACGGTGCGCCGAAACAGGCCCGACACGAACGTGACCTTCTCGCTTATCAACCGCACCACCTCGGTCCGGCTTGCCGATCTCGTGGACGAGGGCGAATTGCGCGAACAACTGGATCACATCCGCACCCTGTCGCTCTCGCGCGGCGAGAGCACGTGGATGCGAGGCAATACCTTCTATGGCAAACGCCAGATGTTCACACCCGAGTTCATGGACTGGTTCGAGGGGTTGCGTCTGCCGCCCTATCACCTCGAGCGGCGCGACGGTCAGTACGAGCTCACCTTCGAGGGCACGTGGCCCGAGGTCATGCTGTGGGAAATCCCCGCGCTTGCCGTGCTGATGGAGCTTCGGGCGCGCGCCGTGCTCGGCAAGATGAAGAAATTCGAGCTTCAGGTGCTCTATGCCCGCGCCATGACCAAGCTGTGGGAAAAGGTTGAACTCCTGCGCCCTCTCGAGGGCCTCCGCATCGCCGATTTTGGCACGCGGCGGCGGCATTCTTTTCTCTGGCAGGACTGGTGCGTGCAGGCTATGCGCGAGGGTCTTGGCGACGGCTTCGTCGGCACCTCCAACTGCCTGATCGCCAAGAATCGCGATCTTGAAGCGATCGGCACCAACGCGCACGAATTGCCGATGGTTTATGCCGCACTTGCACAGACTGACGCCGAGCTTGCCCGCGCACCCTACAAGGTGCTCGCCGATTGGCATGAGGAGCACGATGGCAACCTTCGCATCATTCTGCCCGACACGTTCGGCACCGAGGGATTCCTGCGGCACGCGCCTGATTGGCTCGCAGGCTGGACGGGTATCCGTATCGATTCCGGTCAGCCCGACGAGGCGGCAGAGGCCGCGATCGAGTGGTGGAAAGCGCATGGCGAAGACCCCCGCGACAAGATGATCATCTTCTCCGACGGGCTGGACGTGGCACGCATCTCCGAGCTTCACCGGCGTTTCGCGGGCCGGGTGCGCACGTCCTTCGGCTGGGGCACGCTGCTTACCAACGATTTTCGGGGTCTCACCCGTGACGATGCACTCGCGCCCTTCTCGCTTGTCTGCAAGGCCGTTTCTGCCGAGGGGCACCCGACCGTGAAGCTATCGGACAATCCCCGCAAGGCGATGGGACCGCCGGATGAGATTGCCCGTTATCGCCGGGTCTTCGATGTCGGCGCGCAGACCGAGATCGACGTGGTGGTCTGAGCGCGCTCAGCGAACGATGAACTCGGCGTGCAGGGCGCCAGCGGCCTTTATGCTTTTGAGAATATCGATCATGTCGCGCGGCGCGACGCCGAGCGCGTTCAGCCCGGCGATCACCTCGGCGAGCGAGGTGCCCTCGGGCACCTCCGCCAGGCCGATGCCCGGCTCTTCGTCGATCTCGGCCTCGGTGCGCGGCACAACCACCGTCTCGCCCCGTGCAAACGGGTTGGGCTGGATGGCGAGCGGGGTCTCCTGGATGCGCAGGGTCAGGTTGCCCTGCGAGACCGCGACGCGAGAGATTCGCACATCCTGTCCCATCACGATGGTGCCCGATCTCTGGTCGACCACGACCCGTGCCTTGCGCTGCGGCTCGACCATCAGATTCTCTACCCGACCGAGCGCGTGTGCGGGCGAGCGCGCGCGCATCTCCGTGATATCGAGCCGCACGGTGCCAGAATCGAGCATCAGCGCCACAGGCCGGCCCACGACTCCGTTGATCGCGCGCTCGATTCGGGCCGCGGTGGTAAAATCCGGCTCGCGCAGCGCGAGCCGCAGGCTTTCCAACCCTGCGAAATCGAAATCCACCTCGCGCTCGACCCGAGCCCCGGAAGGGATGGTTCCCGATGTCGGCACGCCCTGCACAACGCTACCCGCCTCGCCCTCGGCAGACGCTCCACCGGCGATGATCGTGCCCTGTGCCACGGCATAGATCTGGCCGTCCGCGGCGTTGAGCGGCGTCATTACCAGCGTGCCGCCCAGCAGGCTCTTGGCATCGCCGATGGCCGAAACCGTCACGTCGATCTGACTACCTGCTCGGGCAAACGGTGGCAGCGCCGCGGTGACGAGCACGGCGGCGACATTCTTGGGGCGGAACTGCTCGCCTGTGACGTTGATCCCGAGCCGCTCGAGAATGTTGGACATGAGCTCCTCGGTGAAGGGCGAGTTGCGCAGGCCGTCGCCGCTTCCGTTGAGCCCGACGACAAGCCCGTAGCCAAGCAGATCGTTGCCGCGTACCCCGTCGAACTCCACAAGGTCTTTGATCCGGACCGTACCGGCGCCGGCGGCATGGACTGTCGTGAGGCACATCAGCAACAAGGCCAGGATCGTGCGCAACGGCGGCGTCATGACAGGAAACTCGCGAGATTGAGGCGCGCGGTGCGCGCTGTGATGGTATAGAGTGTCTCCAGTTGGGACTGCACCTGTTCGAGTGCCGTCGCGCTCTCGAAGATATCCACCGAGACGAGATCGTTGCGCGCTATCCCAAGGCTTGTGATCTCGGCGTCGATCCGGCTCCGGGCCTGCGCGATCCGCTCCTCGGCAAAACCGAGCTGCGCGCGCAGCCGCGTTACCCCGTCCTGCCCGGAGAGAAGCCCCGTCCCCATGTCGCGGACAAGGGCGGCGCGGTCTTCGTGGCCAAGCGCGAGAGCCGGGTCGTCGAGAAGTGATAGCATCGCCGCCTGCTTGATCTGGCCTCGCAATGCGGCATCGTCTGCGTGGATGCGCAGCGCGACGGTCTCTCCCGCACCGAGCGCAAAAGCCGCCGCCGGCGCCTGTCCACCACGATAAACCACCGTGGAAAACCCGCCGCCCGGTGCATCGAAGAAGGCATCAAGCTCGCTCCGCAATGTGGTTGCGTCTGGGGCTGCCGTCAGCACCGTGTGCAGTTCCTGCAAAAGCGTGTCGGTATCGGCGAGTGGCGAGCGATCAGCCAGGTCGCCGCCGAACAGGGCGCGGCCCGCCGAGGTGGTGTTGAGCGCCCCGATCATCGTCGACAGGGCGGCGCGCGCCCCCTGTGCGAGGACGGTAGATTGTATCGCTCCGCCGACCGAATCGGCTGTGAGTGCCGCTTGGGCAAGCGCCTCGCCGCTCTCCGCTACGCGACCGAGCGCCGTCTGCATGATTTCCGCATCCACCGAAGCGATTCGCGCCACGTCCCGATGCGCATCCGCCAGGGTGAGCGCCCGCTCGACATCCGCCAGAGGGACAAGATTGCCGGACAGGTGCCTCGCGGTGTCCGTGGTGCGGCCCGTCGACACCTCGCGGGTCAGGCGGGTCGTCTCGCGGGCAAGATGTGCGCCCTGCTGTCGCAAAACGAAGCCTTGGGCGAGATCACCGATTGATTGCAGGGCCATGTCATATCCTCAGAAGGGTTTGCATCATGTCGTCGAGCGTCTGGATCATGCGGGCATTGGCCGAGAAGGCCTGCTCCACGAGCAACAGCCGCTGCAACTCTGCATCGCTATCCACGCCGCCGCGCAGTTCCAGCTCGCGCAGTTCTCCGGCCTGCCCGGAGGCAAAGCTTGTCGTATTCTCGGCCGTCAGCCGTGCCTGCGCGACCCGGCTCGAGAGCTGGGCGGCATGACCGGAGAGATCACGCTGCACCTCGCCCGGTGCCGGTGCCTGGCGCGCCGACAGCACATTGCCGAGCGCCGCGAGATACGGGGCGTCCGCCGGGGCCCCGGGGCTCACGGCATCCGGTCCGACGCGTAGCCGGAAGAGCGCGCCGCCACGCTCGGGATTGACCGCGGGGTTGATCGCGATCCGCCCGGCGAGCCCCGCCTCGGCCGCGGGGTCGAAGCGGGCTCCGGCATCGGTGAAGACCCCTGGTGATGGTGGCGGAGTGAGGCTCTCGACCCGCTCGACGAGGTCGCGGGCGAGCGCATCGAGCCCGCGTTGCGCGTCGAGCCCGAGCGCGTCGCGGTTGTCGATGAGCGCCGCAAGCCATCCGCCTGCGAGCGGGCCGCCCGTGCCGGTCGGCACCGGGTACCCGCCGATCTCGAGCCCGGAGAGGAGCCCGTTCTGCACCGTCATGTGCGCCGCCACCAGCGGTGTCGCCTCGAAGCCGATTTGCGCCGGGCGCCCGTCGAGCAGCAGCGCACCGCCGGTAGAAACCAGGGCGATCTCTCCTCGAGACCGCTCAAGTTGCCGGATGGGCACCAGTTCGGAGATCGAGTCGATCGCCTGCTGCCGTCGATCCTCGAGCGATGCCGTGTCGTGGCCCGAGGATCGCGCGACGACGATTTGCGTGTTGATCTCGGCCACCTGTGCAAGGCCGGTATTGAGCCGTTCGACGGCATCGGAGATATCGGCATCGGCCCGGCTGCGCAGGGTCTCGACCTGCCGTGCCGCGCCGTTCAGCGCCGCGCCGAGCGCCGTCGCTTCGTTCAGCACCGCGCCCAGCCGTGTATCGTCCTCGGGCCTGGACGAGGCCGAGACGATGGCCGCCTCGAAGGCGGCGAGCCGGTCCGCAATGCTGCCGCCCTCGCCCGGCAGACCCAGCGCACGCTCGACGGAGGCGGCAAAGCCAGCGCGCGTTTGTGCATCGGCCAGCGCGCTGTCGGCAAGTCGTCGATCTCCGAGAAGCACCGGATCGACGTGGCGCGTCACGCCAGTCACTTCCACACCGCCGCGTGTGCCCTGCGCCTGCAGGCCAAGCTCGCGCGGGGCATAACCGGGCGTGAGCGCATTCGCGAGATTGCCCGAGATCACGTCGGTCAACCGCGAGCTTGCGTTCAGCCCGCTCAGGGCACTGTTGAAGGCGGCGGATATGGACATCGGTCTGGTCCTTTACGCGAGGGTCGGCAATCAGCGGATGATGTTGGTCGTTTCCTGCAGCATCTCGTCGACGGTCTGGATCACGCGCGCATTGGAAGAATAGGAGCGCTGCGTCTGGATCATGTCAGTGAGTTCGCGCGCGACATCGGTGGCCGATCCCTGCCGGGAGAAGGAAATGAGATCGCCGGTGGGTCCATCGCCGGCATCCCAGAGAAAGAAGCTGCCGCTGTCGAGGGAGGGCCGGTAGGTCTGGCGATCGAGGGCCACCATCCCATTCGGATTGGGCAGGTCGACGAGCGGAACCTGGAAGATCGCTCGTGTCACACCGGTGTCGAACGTGGCGTGGACAAACCCGTTGCCATCCACCTCGATGGACACCATGTTCCCGACGGGTGAGCCGTCCTTGGAAATGGAGAGCGGAGCGAAGCTGTCGGAGAGCTGTGTGAGTCCTTCGGTCGTGCCCGGGCGACCGATGCTGATCTCGATCGGCCCCCCGTCGACAGTTGCGATCAGGCTGCCCGTGGCCGGATCGTAAGCCCCGCCGCTGATAGTGGTCACGTCGAGCAGGGTGCCGCCCGCGGCTCGCGAATCGGCGAATTCGAGCTCGTACTCGCCGATGACGGCATTGCCGCTCGCCGAGTCTCTGAGGGTCATGGTCCAGATATTGGACGTGCCGTTTGCCGGAATCTGCGGTGTGAAGGACGCTTGGATAGTTTCCGACCGGCCAAGATTATCGAAATACTCGATCGACAGTTGCTGCGGGGCGCCATCGGCCTCCGCGTTGGTTTCGGTCGCCGGAAGATTGACACCGAGGGTGATTGCCGTTGTCGGTTCGCTGGTCAGTTGGTTGGCATTGATCTGGACCGGAACCAGACCTTCGCTGGTGTCCCGCGGGAAAGAGGGAATCGAGCCATCGGGACTGGCGGGCCAACCAAGGAGCGTCAGGCCAGACGCCGTGACGAGCCGTCCCTCGGCATCGGTGCGAAACGATCCGGTCGTCGTAAGGAGCATCTGCGGCGTGCCGTTCGAGACCGCGACTTCGCTGCTCGACGCAACGGGTATGAAGCCGCGCCCGCGCACCGCGAGATCGGTGGGGTTGTCGGTTGTGACGAGCGAGCCGCCCTGGTCGATGAGCCGTTCCGTTGTCGCGCGCACGCCGCCCGCCGCGTAATTCCCGCCGTTGCCACTGACGACAAGCGAGTCAAAACTCGTCTCGACGCGGCGATAGCCGAAGGTCGAGGCATTGGCGATATTGTCGGAGATCGCCGCCAGGCGGGATGCGTTGGCACTGAGCCCCGCGACGCCGGCATTCAGGGAAGAGGAAATTGTCATGGGTACGCCTTTCAACTGGATCGAGCATCGTCTCGACACAGTCATAGGCGCGTTGCCTTAACATGGCGCTAATCGCTAAAATCAAGTGTTTTTAGAGAGATCGCAGGAAAGTCACCTCCAGGCGGTTGTTGCGCGGCGACATGGGATCCGCCGTTGCCGGAGAGCGGTCGGCATGGCCGGTGAGCCGACGCATGCGTGCGCGCGCGATCCCCGAATCCTCAAGCAGAATCCGCGTCCGGTTAGCGCGTGCCGCCGACAGGTCCCAGACCGGGTTGTCGACAAGGGTGACAGGCCGCGCGCGGGTATGTCCGGCGATGGCGATGTCGTTGACAATCGGAGTGGCTACCGTTGCGATGACTCGTGCGATCTCGCGCAAGGTGTCGGTCGGCTCACTTTGATCAGACACGAAAAGCGTCGCGTCGCCCACGTCGAATATCTCGATGATGAGCCCCTCGTCGGTGACCCGGGTCACGATGTGGCGGAGCACGTCATCGGAGGCGAGGCTCTCGCCGCTGCGGCCCCGGAGACGGTCGTCGATTTCGGAGAATGCGGCGGCGTCCGCTTCGGTTAACCTGACACTCGCCCCGTCGCTCATCACGCCGGTATCGCCGCGGGCCTGGTGGCTTTCGGTACTATGCTGATTCTCCGCGCCGGTTCCGCTCTGGGCCAGGCTCTGTTCAGAGAAGACGGTATCGCCACCGAACGCGCCGCTGCCACCGCCGGATACCCGGTTTATCGGAACGGTCGGGCTAAAGTAGTCGGCGATGCCCTTGCGTTGTTTTTCGGTTGTCGCGCCAAGAAGCCACATCAGCAGGAAGAACGCCATCATCGCGGTGACGAAGTCGGCATATGCCACCTTCCAGGCACCCCCATGATGCCCGCCGCCACTCACGACCTTCTTCCGTTTGATGATGACCGGCGCCGCATTGCTGCGCGCGTCCATAACTCACCACCTGTTTCACACCCGGAACAAGGCGTAGCACATGACCGTTTAACGGGCTGTTAATTCGCCAAGTTTTACCGGTTCAGGCCAGCCCTGGCAGCCACAGCACGATCGCCGGGAACGCGACCAGAAGCGCGATAGTGACAGCGTCGGCGACAAAGAACGGTGTGACGCCGCGAAACACGTCCTGCACGCTCAGGTCGGGCCGCACGCCGGCCACCACGAAACAGTTGAGGCCGATGGGCGGGGTGATGAGGCAGAATTCGGCCATCTTCACGACGAGGATGCCGAACCAGACCGCGCACATCGGCCCCGACATGCCGAAGGTGCTGTCCGCGGCAGAGACCATCGCCCCGCCGTTGAGCGCCATCACCGCCGGGTAGACCACCGGCAACGTCAGCAGCAGCATGCCGATTGCATCCATGAACATGCCCAGCACCGCATAGGCGAGCAGGATGCAGATCAGGATCAGCATCGGCGACAGGGCGAGAGAGGTGATCCAGTCGGCGAAGGCCGACGGCAGATCGGCGAAGCCGAGAAAGCGCACATAGATCAGCACCCCCCAGATGATGGTGAAGATCATCACCGAGAGCTTGGCTGTCTCCAGCAGCGCATCCTTCAACTCCGCCCAGCGCATCCCGCGATAAACCGCCATGAGGAACACGACAAAGGCCCCGATCGCACCGCCCTCGGTGGGCGTGCCCCAGGCATCGCCGCCGAACGGGTTGTAGACGAAGAAGATGATCGTCACGACGACGAAGACGATGGGCAGGGCAGGTGGCAGCGAGGCAAAGCGCTCGCGCCAGGTAAAGCCGCTCACCGGGGGGCCGAACCCCTTGATCGTCAGCGCCAGCCCGATGATGAGAAACGCATAGACAAAGGCCGAAAAGACACCGGGAATGAAGCCCGCGAGCAAGAGCTTGCCCACGTCCTGCTCGACGATGATCGCGTAGATCACCAGGAGCGCCGATGGCGGTATGAGGCTCGCCAGGGTTCCGCCCGCCGCCACGACGCCAGCGGCAAAGCGCTTGTCATAGCCGATCTTGAGCATCTCGGGGATGGCGATCCGGGCAAACACCGCCGCCGTCGCCACGCTCGCGCCTGACACGGCGGCAAACCCCGCGGTAGCGAACACGGTCGAGACCGCGAGGCCCCCCGGCACCCAGGCGATCCAGCGCTTCGCTGCCTCGAAGAGCGCCTTGGTGAGCCCCGCGTAATAGGCAAGGTATCCGATCAGGATAAAGGTCGGGATCAGGCTCAGCGCCTGGCTGGACACCTTGGAATGCGGCACCTGACCCGCGGTCTTGACCGCGACTGTCAGCGCCCAGATGAATTCGTCGCCAGCATAGCCCTTCTTGGACCAGAATATCCAGATTAGCCCCAGCATCCCGGCCAGCGCGGCGGCAAATGCTACGCGCATGCCGAGGATGACGACGACCAGCATCAGGCCGGTCACGGCAAGTCCGATCTCGATGGGCTCCATCAGGCGGGTTCCTTATTCGTCATGGCCGCTGACATGCGCGGCCTCGCGCGCGGCCTGTGTCGCCACGTCCTCGATCAGCGGTACGGCGACCGGGCGCTCCGCTCCGGTGACGAGCGCGCGCGCGAACCCCCAGACCTGAAGTGCCAGCCGCAGCGACAGAACGCCAAAGGCAATCGGCGCGAGAATCTTGGCGGGCCAGATCGGCAGGGCGATGTCGATCGTGCTGTCGCGGCTCCACAGTGGCGCGTCCCAGTCGAAACTGCGCTCGAAATGCGCCCAGCTTCCCCAGACCAGCAGCAGCATCAGCAGCAGGACCGCCAGCGTCGTGATCAACTCGATCAGCCATAGCGCGCGGCCCTGAAACAGACCGACGAAGATATCCATGCGGATATGGCCGCCGTCGCGCTGTGTGTAGGCCACGCCCATAAAGGCGATGAGCGGCATGATCTGTTCGATCCAGTCCACGTAGCCGGGCAGAGGTTGATTGAAGAAATTGCGCCCCCCCACGGACACCACCGCCAGCACCATGAGCGAGAACACCGCGATCCCGCTCAGCAGAGCGAGTTGCCGCTCGACCCGGTAGAGTCCAAGATCAAGCCTGCTTAGCGTGCTGTCGTCCGACAGCACAGAGGCCACACCCGCCATCGCTCGTCTCCCCCGCTATCCCTGCATGAATCGGCCCGCTGCGGTTCTTGCGCAGCGGGCCAGAGAGGTCAGGCTCAGGAGCCACCCTTCAGCTCGGCCAGCTTGTCGGTGGCGAAGTCATAGAGATCCTGCGCGGGCAGGCCGCGGTTTCCCATGTCCTCGATCCACGCCGCCGCGGCGGGGCCAGCCACGGCCTCTTCGAACGCCTTGAGTGACGCCTCGTCGAAGCTGATGACCTCGATCCCGCGCTCTTCGAGCGCCGGGCCCCAGGCTTCCATCGTGTTGTTCGTGTAGTTGTCGACATAGTGGTCGAGCGCTTCGTCGATCGAGCCCAACAGCGCCTCGCGATGCTCGTCAGACAAACCTTCGAGCGCATCGGTATTGGCCACGACCGGGCAATTAACCGTGCCGGGGTTGAGGTTCGCGGTCCACCAGTCGCCGTTCTCGATGGTGCCGAAGGCCATGTGCGCGTGCGGGGCAAAGGCCACGGCCTTGACCACGCCACTGTCCATCGCCTGCCGCACCTCGGTTGCGGTCATCGAGGTGGGCACCGCGCCTACGGCCTCCATCGCCGCACCGATCCCGCCGGTGGCGCGCACGCTCAGCCCCTCGAAATCATCAAGGCTGCGGGGGGCGTCGCCCATGCCCACGAGGTTGTATTGCGGCATCGGCGAAGGCATCAGCAGCGTCGCGTTCCAGCGCGCGAGATCGGCCTCGACTGCCGGGTGATCGTAGAGCGCCATCGACAGCTTGCGCTCCTGCTCCAGCGTCTCGACGCCCAGAAAAGGCAGCTCCAGCACGGTGATAGACGGGTTCTTGTCGCGGTGATAGCCGGCACAGAACTGCGCCATCTCGAACGCCCCGATGGAGATACCGTCGAGGTTCTCGCGGTTGTTGCTGAGGCCGCCATAGCTGATGTTGAGGGTGAAATCGCCGTCGGTCTTGGCGCTCACAAGCTCGGCCAGCTTCTCGACATGCTCGGTGAATGCGCGGCGCTTGCCCCAGAGCGAAACATTCCACTCGGTTGCCATCGCCTCACCGGCAAAGGCAAGGCTGATTGCAGCCACGGCGGTATAGCTGAGATATTTCTGCATGGTTTTCCTCCCAGATTTCATGCGTCATGATGGCCGCTACCTTGGGACATGCCCGTCCCGATGGCTATGAAGAAAACCGCGCATGCCCCGGCAGCCGCCCTGCGGATATCCGCAAGGTGACTACAGCAGCGCCTCCTTGTCCAGTCCCAGCTTGACGATCTTCTCGTTGAGGGTGCGTCGCCCGATGCCGAGCGTTTCCGCCACCGCGTCCATCCGGCCCTCGTGTGCGGTGATCGCCTTGGCGATCAACTCGCGCTCAAACGCTGCGACGGCGGCGCGCAGCGTGTCAGGCACATCGTCGCTCACCGAATCGCGCCGCAGTGCCTGCGCGACCGAACCTCCGCCGCGCCGCGCCATGAGCACCCGGCGCTCGCAGACATTGCGCAGTTCGCGCACATTGCCCGGCCAGTCATGAGCCAGCAGCGCGGCGCTGTCCTCGGGCGTCAGGTCGGGCACGCGGGTCTCGTAGACGCGGGCGAACTCGTCAAGGAACCGCGCCGCCAGCAGCATCACGTCATCCCGCCGCTGCCGCAGCGTGGGCAGGGTGATCACCGTGGTATTGAGCCGATAGAGCAGATCGGCACGCAGCCGCCCTTCGCGCTCCGCCTCTTCGGCGTCCTCGTTGGTCGCCGAGATCACCCGGAACGACAGCGGCACTGGCGTCTCCGCCCCCAGCGGCAGAACCTGCTTGTCCTCGATCACCCGCAACAGCTTGGCCTGCACCGGCATCGGGCAGGTGCAGATTTCATCCAGGAACAGCGTGCCGCCATCCGCACCCTGCAACCGTCCTTTGGCTCCGCCCCCGGTGCCGAACATCTCGGCCTCGAAGCCCTCAACCGCGAGCGCGGCGCAGTTGAGCGCCACGAATGGCCCCGTCGCATCCGCGCCCAGATCGTGCAGCGCCCGCGCCACCAGTTCCTTGCCGGTGCCGGTCTCGCCCTGCAACATCACCGCCGCGCCGCTCTGCGACAGGTCCAGAACGTCCTCGCGCAGGGCAACGGTCTCGGGCGTCTGCCCGAGCAGCACCCGGTCCAGCCCCGATAGTTGCATCAGCCGCGTCTTGAGCCGCGCATTGGTGCGGCGCATCGCGTGCTGATCGGCGGCATGGCGCAGGATGTTGAGCAAGCGGCGCGGCTCATAGGGCTTTTCGACGAAACTATAGGCGCCGCGCTGCATCGCATCGACGGCCATCGCGATATCGCCATGCGCCGAAATCAGCACCAGCGGCGGCGCGAGATCGCGGTCCAGGCTGTCCAGAAGCTGGAGCCCCGACATGCCCGGCATCCGCACATCCGACAGGATCACATCCGGCTGAAACTCCGCCAACCGCTCGATCAGACGCTCGGCACGCGGCATTGCCTCCACCTGCCAGCCCGACGCATCGAGCAGGTCGACCAGCGACAGGCGCATTGCGCGGTCATCCTCGACAACGAGGATGCGGGGAATCGCCGGGCCGCTCACGCCGCGCTCGCTCCGGCGTCGTCGCGTTCCAGCGGGATGTCGATGCAGAACACCGCGCCGCCGCCTTCGGCGTCGCGGGCGCTGATCCGCCCCTCATGCGCGCGAACAATATTGGCCGAGATGGCAAGCCCGAGCCCCATGCCGCGCCCGCTTTCGCGGGTCGTGACAAACGGCTCCTGCAAGTCCTCGAGCCGCGCCTGTCCCAGCCCGTGGCCGGTATCGCGCACCTCGACCCGACCCGCGCCGTCGCGCAGCGCGACCCGCACCTCGATCCTTCGCACGTCGCGATCTTCGACCGCGTCGATAGCGTTACGCAGCACGTTGGTCAGCACCTGTTCGATCCGAAGCTGATTGCCGCGCACCGTCACCGGTTGATCAGGGGCGGTCACCGATACCGTGGCCGCGACCCGTGCGATATTGGGTTCCACCAGCGCCAGCGCTGCTTGCACCGCGGCGAACAGGTCGACCGGGCCGAATTCCTCGCGGTCATTGCGGGCAAAGAACTTGAGCTGCCGGGTAATCCCCTCCATCCGATCAACGATAGCGGCGATCCGCGGTGCGAGCCGCCCCTCGCTCTGCCCCCCGATCTCCGCCGCCGTCAGATGATTGCGCATTGCCGCGATTGGCTGCCCAAGCTCATGCGTGACAGAGGCGGCCAACTGTCCCAGCGCTGCCAGACGGCTTGCGCGCTCAAGCTCGTCCTGCGTCCGCGCCAGCCGCCGTTCGGCTGCGCGGCGTTCCTCGATCTCGACTGCCAGCCGTTCGTTGGCCTCGCGAAGCTGTGCCTCCTCCGCCTCGGACCGGCGCAGTGCCGCCCCGATCCGCCGCGTGCGCCGCACCTGCGACGCAAGCAACCCACCTCCGGCCAGTGTCGTCACGATCCCGGCCAGAAGCCAGCTTCGCGTGACAGCGGCGCTGTCATCGGCAAAGTAGTGCAGAACCCATCCATGCGGGGTCAACATGCCGGAGAGGTGCAGCCGCTCCGCCCCTCCGATCACGGCGCGCCTATTGTCTGCGGGCCGCCAGTCGAGCGGTGCGAGCGCCTGCCCCGGAAATTGCCGGTCCTGCGCGATCCGCGCGCGCTGTTCCGTATCCAGCGTGCCGAGCGCGCGATACCGCCAGCCGGGATCGGAGGACAACAGAACCACGCCGTCGCGGTTGGCGAGCAATACCTGCTCTCCCGCCGCGCGCCACGTCTCCTCCAGATCGGTAAGGTCAAGCTTGATCGCGATCACGCCCAGAGTCTCTCCGCCGGGTCCGCGTACCGGATCTGCAATGAAATAACCCGGCAGGCCGGTCGTCGCCCCGATCCCGTAGAACCGTCCCTGTCCACCGGCGAGCGCGGTCTGGAAATAGGGCCGGAATGCGTAATCTTGGCCCACAAAGCTTTCCGGTGTCCCGGCATTGGAGGCGGCGATGGTCACGCCGTCGGGGCGCATGAGATAGATCGCGTCGAGCCCCGATTCCGCGGCAAAGGCCGCAAGCCTGCGGTCAAGCACATCCGTTGCGCGCCCGGCGGCGGTGTCCATCACATGCCGGTCCCGCGCCAACACATAGGTCAGGTGCGAAAACCGCTCGATCTCCGATATCACCATGCTGCGATAGAGCGACAGGCGGCCCTCCGCCTTGGCCTGTTCTTCCGAGCGGAAGAAGCCGAGCGAGATCAGAAATACGCCAAGAATGACGCCCAGTGCCGTCAGAACGACCAGAGCCCGGAGTGTCAGGCGCATCGCGAAGCCGTCACCGCCGCTCCCCGGCCGGTTCCGCTTCATCCGTCCCGGGGGCGTCCTCGACGATCTCGGCATCGGGCACCGTCTCGTCCTCTTCGGCGGTGTCCTCAGTGGCGGTGTCCTCTTCCGCCGGCTCTTCGACCGGACCGATCAGCAGCGGCAGCATCTCCAGCCCGGTGGGCGTGCTCACCGCCGTATCGGGCGGCGCACGCCAGCTCAGCGTATCGAATGAATGACAGTTCTCGCAGACGGGCTGCCACTCGGCATGGATGTGCTGGCAGTTGTCGCAGCACCATTGCGGGCCGCGCGGCGCGCCCAGCGCCCGCGCCAGCCAGCCCTTGACCACGGCATCCGACGCACCCTCGCCGCGCTCGATCGCCGCCATGATCGTCAGCACGCGGGCGTCCGGCTCCACCTCCGCGAGGTCGCCGAGCGCGCGCCGCGCCGCCGGGAAATCCTCTGCCGCGAGGCACAGTTCCGCCTCCAGAAGCCGCGTCTCGCGGTCGTCAGGATGCACCTTGAGCAGCTTGGCGAAGCGCTTGAGCCGCGCCTGCGGCGTCTCGTCCGGCTCGATCGACGCGAAGGCGGCGGCGAGGTCGGGATGCGGCCGCATCAGCCAGGCCTTGTTGATGACGCGCACGGCGGCGCGCTTCTTGCCCGCCTCGACATAGCCGCGCGCGGCCAGTACGGCAGCCGGGACGAGGTCGGGTGACATCCGGTTGGCCTCTATCGCCGCCTCGCGCGCCTCGATTGTCTTGCCTTGGTCCAGCACGTCGCGTGCCTCCGACAGCGCCAGAACGGCATCGCGCCGCTTGTGCACGTCGCGCGGCAGTGCGCCGTATTTGAGCTTGGCACCCAGCGTGGCGCGCGCGCCCTTCCAGTCGCTCTTGTCGGCCTGAAGCTGCAACAGCGTGTCCTGTATCTCGACCTGCCGGGGCTTGAGCGCGAACGCGGTCTTGGCCAGCTTGAGCGCGGCGTCGGTCTCACCGGCCTCCAGCTTTTGCCGCAGGATGCCGCGCACCCCAACGAAGCGGGTTTTCTCGTTGGTGAGCAGGCGTTTGAACGCCGCTTCGGCCTTTGCCTTGTCGCCCGCCATCTCCGCGCCCTGAGCGGTGATGAGATCGGTGAGCGCGGGTTTGTGCAGAAATTTCTCTGCCTTGGCTGCCTGCAGGACGGCCTTGTCACCCTCGCCCGAGGCAAGCGCCAGCACGCCCTCGCCCAACGCGCGATAGCCCTTTTCCTGACGGTTGCGATCGAAATAGCGAGACAGCGCTGTCTCGTCGCCGTTGATAAAGCGCAGCACCGCCACCAGCATCCCTGCCAGCTTCATCAGCAGCCAGATCGCAAACACCAGGATGCCCAGCGCGATCACCGCCTTGATGGGCGTGAGGTTGACCTCGATCCCGGCCATGACGATGCGCACGCCGCCTTCGAGTTCGAGCAGGTAGGACGCCCCGAAGGTGATGGCCCCGACAAGGGCGATGAACACTGCAACCTTCACGATGGACCAAAGCATCAGACCCGCCCTTTCAAACTCAATTCAGTTCCGCCGACAGCGCCTCGGCGGCGGCCAGTGCGTCGCGTCGCGCGGCGGCATTGGCCGCCCAGCCGGACATGGCGGCGCGCGCGTCCTTCGGCAAGGTCTCGATCTCGGCCAGCGCATCGCCGGTCCGCCCCTCTGCCAGCGCGGCTTCGGCGCGCGACAGGATGGCGTCCGGTCCATCGCCCTCGCGCGGCTTGAGCGACCGGATACCGAGCTGCGCGCGCAGGAAATCGCCGACCGACGCGCCGTCGCCGGTATCCGAGGCGCGCGCCGTCGCCAGCGCCGCGCGCGCAGCCTCGGGGAAGCTCTCGACAAGCTGCGCCCGGGTCGGCACGCCGGTCTCGGCCACCTCGGCGAGTGCATCGGGCACCGTGGCCCCCGTGTCGCGCAGATCGGTGAGCGCGGTGTCGAAGGCGTCGCCGGTGTCAAGCGCAGTCATCACCCGAGTGAGCGCCGCACGCTGCAGTGTCGCGCGGGCACTGTCGCGGGCCGCCTGCTCCTCGGCCTCTAGCGTCGCCCGCAAGTCCTCGATCTCGGCGCTTTGCGCGGCGAGGCTGTCGCGCAGTTCGTCGAGCGCCGCGTCGGTGGCGGCGGTATCCAGGGCCTCGGGCACCTGCGGAACCTCGAGGTTCGAGAGCTGAACCTCCAGGTTCGCGACCCGTTCGGCCAAGGATGTCACGGTCTCGCTCAGCCCGGACAGCTCGTCGGAGGGATCTGCCGGCTCCGGCAACCCGTCGATCCGTGCCCCGAGATCGGAAATCCGCTGTGCCTGCGCGTCGAGCCGCGTCTCGATCCCGTCATCGGCGGGCGTGGGTGCGGGTGCGGCCTCCTGCCCGACCGGCAGGTGAGGGTAGATATAAGGGGCCGCCGCCACGCCGATCCCCGCTGCCGCGACCCCGCCGATCAACATCGACCAAAACCCGCCCTGCCGCACCGTGACCTGCTCGGTACGCACCACGGGTGTGGGTTCTTCATTATGCTCAGGGGACGGTGGGCCGGTCTCTTCTGCCGGGTGTTCTCCGTCCTCGCCTTGCGGGGTTTCACCCGTTTCGTCCGATGGGGACGTGGAGGTCTCGCCCTCCGGCGTCGCGGCGTCGTCTGCGGGCTCTGCGTCAGGTGTGGCTCCGCCCTCGGTCACCTCGCTTTCCGTTTCCTGTGCCTCTTCAGCTTCGGGGGAGTCCTGCTCAGGCGCGTCAGTGGCGGAGGTATCCTCGACCGTGTCCTCGCCCGCCTTGGAAAGGGCGGCATCCGATGCAGTGTCGGGCGCTTGCGTTTCGGTGGTCTCGGGCGTGTCTTGCGCCGCGGCGGAGGGGGCGGTCACATCCTCGGCTGCGCCTTCGGGCGCGTCGGGTTTGTCCGTCTCGGACTTCTTCTTTCTTGCCACGGCACGCCACCTTCTCGAATCTTGTCACGCTCGACTGTCAACCTGACCTTACTGTGCCCCCTTGTGGCTCTCAACCCGCTTGGCGTGTTTCGCCAGATCGTTCAGCACGATGCGCAATGCGCGGGCATCCGGCGTGCGGGCCACGGCCACGCGATGTGCAACGCCGTCGGGGACGCGTGCGGCCACGTTGCGGCTGATCGCCGCGACGAAGAGCGGTGCGCGCGGGGTGCCCGCCACGTCAAAGAAGAGCACGGCGCTGCGCGGCGACATCAGGGGAAGGATCACGGGGGCGTCACCCTCCAGCATGGTGCGGGCGGCGTCGCTCAGCGGCAGCGCCTGTTGGTCATAGACCACCGCCTCACGCGCGGCGTGGCCCGCCTGCCGCAGCGCGCCGACGATATCGGCGGCTACATGCGCGCCGCGCGCGTGCAGGAACGGCCCCGCCACCCCTTCGTCGGCGAGAAGGTAGAGCAGGGCCTCGGCATCCTCGGCCACCGCGATCACTGAAATGCCTCGCTGCCTCGCCTCCTCTGCCGTGGCCTCGCCCACGATGCAGGCGGGCAGGTCGCGCCGGGGCGACAGGCGGCAAAATCCCTCGACCCCGTGCCGCGAGGTGAAGATGAGCACCTCGCCGGGGGCAAGCGCGGGAAGAGTGCCGTCATAAGTGATGTGCATGAGTGGCGAGACGAGCACCTCTGCCCCCGGAAACGCTGCCCGCAATTCCCCCGCGAAGCGGGTCGCGGCGGGTTCGGGCCGGGTGATGAGCAGGCGCAGGGGCATGATCGCTCCGCAGTTGTTAGCCTCCTGATAAGGTGTTACCTGCCGCAGACGCGCGGGGCAATGCAGCAGGGCCGGGATGAGCACGCCGCTGACCATACTCGGGATCGAGAGCAGTTGTGACGATACCGCCGCCGCGTTGGTGCGGCTCGACGGCGACTCTGCGCAAGTGTTGTCCTCGGTGGTGCACGGGCAGACGGCGCTGCACGCGGATTTCGGCGGCGTGGTGCCAGAGATCGCGGCCCGCGCCCATGCCGAAAAGCTCGATCTTGCGGTGCGCGAGGCTATGGCGCGTGCGGGGCTGACGCTTGCCGATGTGGACGTGGTGGCAGTCACCGCCGGGCCGGGGCTGATCGGCGGGGTGCTCGCCGGGGTGATGTGCGCCAAGGGGATCGCCGCTGGCGCTGGCCTGCCGCTCGTCGGGGTCAACCACCTCGCGGGCCATGCGCTGACACCCCGGCTTACAGACAAAGCGGGTTTTCCCTATCTCATGCTGCTCGTCTCGGGCGGGCATTGCCAGTTCCTCATCGTGCGCGGGCCGGATGATTTCAGCCGCCTTGGCGGCACCATCGACGACGCGCCGGGCGAGGCGTTCGACAAGGTGGCGCGGCTTCTGGGCCTGCCGCAGCCCGGCGGCCCGGAGGTGGAGCGCGCCTCCGCGGTGGGCGACGCGGGCCGGTTCCGGTTCCCGCGCCCGCTTCTGGACCGGGCGGGGTGCGATCTGTCCTTTTCCGGGCTCAAGACGGCGGTGCTGCGCGCGCGCGATGCGGTCGTTGCGGAAAAGGGCGGGCTGACGCGGCAGGATAGGGCCGATCTTTGCGCCGGGTTTCAGGCGGCGGTCTGCGACGTGCTGGCGGAAAAGACCCGGCGCGCGCTGGCGCTCTACATGGAGGAGGCGCCGCCTGCGCCGCTCATCGCGGTGGCGGGCGGCGTTGCGGCCAACGGCCCCGTTCGTGCGGCCCTGAAAGACGTGGCGGCGCAGGCGGGCGCGCGCTTCCTTGCGCCACCGCTTGAGTTATGCACCGACAACGCGGCGATGATCGCCTATGCCGGCGGCGCGCTCTACCGGTCGGGCCATCGCGATGACATGACGCTTGCCGCGCGACCGCGATGGCCGCTGGATGCGGCAAGCCCGGCGATGCTGGGCAGCGGCAAGAAGGGGGCCAAGGCATGATCCTGGTTTGCGGCGCGGGGGCGTTCGGCACGGCCCTGGCGGTGACACTGGCGCAAAACGGCCCCGTCACGCTCTGGGCGCGCGACGCGGCCCATGCCGCCGAGATGCGCGCAACGGGCCGCAACGATCGCCGCCTGCCCGATATCGCCCTGCCCGGTGCGATCACCGTGGTCTCGGGCGAGGTGCCCGGCGGCGATACCCCCTGCCTGCTGGCGATGCCGATGCAGACGCTGGGGGGTTTTCTCCGCGATCATCACGACGCGCTCGGGTCGCGACCCCTCGTCGCCTGCTGCAAGGGAATGGACCTCGCCACCGGCCTCGGCCCCACCGGACTCATCGCGCAGATCTGCGCGCAGGCCACCCCTGCGATCCTCACCGGCCCCAGTTTCGCGCGCGACATCGCCCTTGGTCTGCCCACGGCGCTAACGCTGGCCTGTGCCGATGCGGCGGCCGGAGAGGCGCTGCAATCCACGCTCACCACACCCACCCTGCGTCTCTACCGCACCACCGATACCATCGGCGCGGAACTGGGCGGGGCGCTCAAGAACGTGATCGCCATCGGTTGCGGCGCGGTGATGGGCGCGGGCCTGGGCGAGAGTGCGCGCGCCGCGCTGATGACCCGTGGTTTCGCCGAGATGAACCGGCTGGCCCATGCCTTGGGCGCGGGCCCTGAGACGCTGGCAGGGCTGTCGGGGTTCGGCGACCTGGCGCTAACCTGCACGAGCGCTCAGTCGCGCAACTATCGCTACGGCGAGAGCCTGGGGCGGGGCGATGCCTTTGACCCGGCGATCACCGTGGAGGGGGCGGCGACGGCGCGGGCGGTGCTGGGCCGCGCGCGCGCGCTGGGCCTCGACATGCCGGTGACGGCGGCGGTGGCCGCGCTGGTCGCAGGTGAATTGCGCGTGGCGCAGGCGGTGGATATGCTGCTGTCCAGGCCACTGAAGGAAGAATGATGCTGATTGCCCTTATCGCCCGCGACAAGCCCGGCGCCCTGCAAACCCGTCTAGACAACCGCGACGCCCATGTCGCCTATCTCAAGGAGACCGGCGTGGTGTCGCAGGCCGGGCCGCTGCTGAATGACGAGGGCGAAATGGTGGGCTCGCTGGTCATCCTCGATGTCGAGGACATGAAGGCGGCGCAGGACTGGGCCAACAACGACCCCTATGCCAAGGCCGAGCTGTTTTCCGGCGTCGAGCTGATCCCGTGGAAGAAGGTGATCTGATGCGCTACTGGCTGTTCAAGTCCGAGCCGTCCACCTGGTCATGGCAGGATCAGCTTGCCAAGGGCGAGACCGGCGAGGAATGGGACGGTGTGCGCAACTACCAGGCACGCAATTTCATGCGCGAGATGGCGGTGGGCGATCGCGGGTTTTTCTACCATTCACAAAAGGAAAAGGCGGTTGTCGGCACGGTAGAGGTGATCGCCGAGGCGCATCCCGACAGCACCACCGACGATCCGCGCTGGGAGTGTGTGGACATCAAGGCGCTGGAGAGTGCGCGAGAGCCCGCGACGCTCGATATGATCAAGGCCGATCCGCGCCTGTCAGAGATGGTGCTGGTGCGCAACTCGCGCCTCTCGGTGCAGCCGGTGACGGCCGAGGAATGGCGGATCGTCTGCGGCATGGCCGGGCTTTCAGGCTGAATGGGAACAATCCGGGGCCGCTTGGCCAACGCGCTCTTGACCTCAGAGCGATGCTTCCTGCTAATCGCCTAAAGGCGTGTGACGCAAGTAGGGGAGGCGTGCGATGGGCTGGATGAAGGACGAGACCGGACTCGGCAAGACGGCGGCGAATTTCGTGCCGCTCACACCGTTGTCGCACCTGAAGCGGGCCGCACATGTCTTTCCCGACCGCGAGGCGGTGGTCTATCACGGTCACCGCAAGACCTATGCCGAGTATCACGCGCGCGTCTCGCAGCTTGCCTCGGCGCTGGTGAATATCGGGGTCGAGCCGGGCGACGTGGTGGCCAGCATCCTGCCCAACATTCCCGCCCATTGCGAGGCGCATTTCGGCGTGCCGGCGGCGGGGGCGGTGCTCAACGCGATCAATACGCGGCTCGAGGCCGACACCATCGCCTATATCCTCGATCACGGCGAGGCACGGGTGGTGCTGTGCGACACGCAGTTCCTGCCGACCCTCAGCGCGGCGATCGAGATCATGGAACGGCCCGCCCCCGCGATCATCGAGGTGCCCGATGACGGCGCGGGCGTGCACGCGCATTCCGATTACATGAGCTACGAGGAGTTTCTCGCCACCGGCGACCCGGAGTTTTCCTGGATCATGCCCGAGGACGAGTGGGAGAGCCTCGCGCTCAACTATACCTCGGGGACCACCGGGCGGCCCAAGGGCGTGGTCTGTCACCATCGTGGCGCCTATCTGATGACGATGGGCACGGTGGTGAGCTGGCAATTGCCGCGCTATCCCAAGTACCTGACCATCGTGCCGCTGTTTCATTGCAACAACTGGAACCATGTCTGGCTGATGCCGATGCTGGGCGGTACCGTGGTTTGCTGCCGCGACATCAACGCCCGCGCCATCTATGACGCCATCGCCGACGAGGGGGTGACGCATTTCGGCGGTGCGCCCATCGTGCTCAACATGATCGTCAACGCCCGCGACGACGAGCGGCGCGACTTCGACCACGTGGTGGACGTGTTCACCGCCGGTGCCCCGCCGCCCGCCGCGACGTTGGCGGCGATAGAGCCGCTGGGCTTTACCGTGACGCAGGTCTATGGCCTGACCGAGACCTATGGCCATGTCACCGAGTGCCTGTGGCAGCACGGCTGGGACGGTCTGTCCGACGACGAGCGCTATGCCATCAAGGCACGCACCGGCATCCTCATGCCGATGATGGAGGACATCACGGCGATGGACCCCGAGACGATGGAGCAGATCCCGATGGACGGCGAGAGCCTCGGCGAGATCATGATTCGCGGCAACAGCGTGATGAAAGGGTACCTGAAGAACCCCGAGGCCACCGAGAAGACGTTCGCGGGCGGGTATTTCCATTCCGGCGACATCGCGTTCCAGCATCCCGACGGCTATCTCAAGATCGCCGACCGCGCCAAGGACATCATCATCTCGGGCGGCGAGAATATCAGCTCCGTCGAGGTGGAGGGCGTGCTGATGCGGCACCCGGCAGTGCTGCTGTGTGCCGTGGTGGCGAAACCCGACGACAAGTGGGGCGAGGTGCCCTGCGCCTTTGTCGAGCTAAAGGACGGGGCCGAAGTTGGCGAGGCTGACCTCATCGCGTTCTCCCGCGAGCGGCTGGCCGGGTTCAAGACGCCCAAGGCGGTGATCTTTCAGGAACTGCCCAAGACCTCGACCGGCAAGATACAGAAATTCGAGCTGCGCCAGATCGCCAAGGGGATGTGAGGGGTTCCCGCCGGTGCTCGGCACCTTGGTGCCGGGCGCTGGCGACCCATAATCGACAAGAGGGCCGTATCACACCGACGCCGTGTCCAGCACCTCGGCCACCAGCGGATTGGGGAATCGGCGGCGCAGCGTCACTGCGAGAAACCGCTCGGTGATCCCCTCCAGCCGTGCGCGCTCCACCAGCATCCCCGAGGCCAGCTCGTCCTGCACCACGATGGGCGGGATCACGGCAAGGCTGGTACCGCTGCGCGCCAACAGGCGCAGCATCGCCATGTCGTCTGCCTCGGCGGCGATGCGGGGCACCACGCCCAGCCGGTCCAACAGCGCGTCAAACGCCGCCCGCAGCGCCGATTCGGGCGTGGGCAGGATCAACGGCTCGCTTGCCAGCATCCCGGCCACATCCTGCGCCGCGTCCGCACCGGGGGGCGTGCCGACGAGGCTGACGGGCTGTTCCGAGATCGCATGTACGAGATAGGGGCTGCCCGCGTCCCGCGCGGGCACGAGGTTGGTGAGCACGATGTCCAGCGTCAGCGCCTCCAGACCGCGCAAAAGGTCGCCCTGCGCGCCCGAGCGCAGCACCACCTCGACATCGGCGCGCCCGATCAGCGGCCCGACAAAGCCGATCTGGAAATTGCGCGATAGCGTCGACAGCGCCCCCACCCGCAGCACCCGGCGCGAGCCGGGGGCCTGCGCCAGCGTAGCGGTCAGGTCGTCGGCGGTGCGAAAGATCGCCTCGGCATGATCGAGCGCGATGCGGCCCGCCTCGGTAAGGACGAGGCCGCGCCCGCGGCGCTCGAACAGGTCGTGCCCGAGCGCCGCCTCGAGCGTGCGCAACTGCGTGGACAGCGCCGATTGCGACAGGTTGAGGCCGCGCGCGGCGCCGGTCAGCGTGCCGTCGCGGGCGACGGCGCGAAACAGGCGGAGATGATGAAGGTTCAGTTGAGCCATTGTTCTATTTTATCTAACAGTAATGACCATAATATGTAATTTTCTAGAAGGTGCGCAAGCCGTATCTCCTCCTGCAAACCTCTGGAACAGGAGACGCAAGATATGGACCTGCCCCCTCTGAGCCTCTTTACACCCCTTATTTTACTGGCCGTTTCGGCGCTTGCCATCGCCCGGCCCGGTCGCCGCCCGCGGGCCCTGCCGCGGCTGGCGGAGGGGGCCGCGCTGGCCGCGTTGGTCGTTGGCGTTGCGGGGCTGGCGCAACTCGTAATTGCTGGTCCGGTCACGCTGGCGGGCCTTGTGCGGCTCGACGCGGTGAGCGCGACGATGGTGGTGCTGGTCTCGTTCGTAGGCTGGGTGGTGGTGCGCTACACGCGCAGCTACCTCGACGGTGAGGCGCGCGAAGGGGCGTTTCACGGGCTGCTTCTGGCCGCGTTGGCGGCGGTGAACCTGCAGGTTCAGGCCGCGAACCTCGCGGTTCTGGCCGCCGGTTTCATGGCCACCGGCCTGGCCATCCGGCAGCTTTTGCTGTTCTACCCCGAGCGCGCCGAGGCGCGGCGCGCGGCGGCCAAGTTCACCCTCGTGTGGGGCGCGGGCGATGCGGCGCTGATCCTCGCCGCAGCCCTCCTGTGGCAAGCCTTTGGCACCATCGGGATCGCGGAGATTGCGCAGGCGGCGGGCGCGGGCCTGCCGCTCGCCGCCAAGCTCGCGGTGGCGTTGCTGGTGATTGCGGCGGCGCTCAAGACCGCGGCCTTTCCACTGCACGGCTGGCTCACAGAGGTGATGGAGGCCCCAACTCCGGTCTCGGCGCTCTTGCACGCGGGCATCATCAACGGCGGCGGGCTGCTGCTCATCCGGCTGGCCGAGGTGGTGCAGGCAAGCCCCGGCGCGATGGCCGCGCTGGTGATGCTGGGTGGCTTCACCGCGATTTTCGGCGCGGCGGTGATGCTGACCCAATCGGCGGTCAAGACCGCGCTGGCGTGGTCCACGGTGGCGCAGATGGGCTTCATGCTGCTGCAATGCGGGCTTGGCCTGTGGGCGCTGGCGATGCTGCATATCGTGGCGCACTCGCTCTACAAGGCGCACGCGTTCCTCGCCTCGGGCGGGGCAGTGCGGGCGGTGCTGTCGGTGCGGCGTCCGGGGCCGGTGGCGGTGCCGGGGCTGTCGGCGGTGGCACGGTCCTTCGCGCTGGCGCTGGTGCTCTACGCGGTGGTGGCCACCGGCTTTGGCCTCATCGCGGGGCCGAAATCGGCGCAGGCGCTGGCGCTGGGGGCGATCCTGATCTTCGGGGTGGCCTATCTGGTGGCGCAGGGCCTGGCCGATGCCGCGCCGCGCGCGCTGACATGGCACACGGCGCGCGCCTCGCTGGCGGCGGCGGTGGCCTATTTCGGCTTTCACGTCCTGTCGGGGGTGCTCTGGGGCACGCATCTGCCCGTGCCGCCCGCGCCGGGGCCGCTGGAGTGGGGCCTCATCGTGCTGGCGCTGGGCTCGTTCGGGCTGGTGGCGGTGGCGCAGGCGCTGTTCCCGCTCTGGGCGCACCACCCCTCGACCGCCGGGCTGCGGGTGCACCTGGCCAACGGGCTTTACCTCAACGCCGTTCTCGATCGCCTGATCGGCGGGCTGAAAACCGTGAAATCCAACTGACAGGGCAGGAGTAGAGACAGATGTTCCTCAAGCATACACAGATCGCCGCCGACCGGGTCTCGGGCCTGCTGACAAGCGCCGAGGCCGCGGCAAAGGCCATCCCGCCCGCATTCCCGCTGGACGCGACCGTGGCGGTCAACCCGTTCCTCGGGCAGGCGCAGGAAGACCTTGCCACCGCATCCGCACGGCTGGCGCGGGTGGCGGGGGTGCGCCTCTCCCGCCCGCGCGCCGAGTATGCCGCGAAAGTGGAGGCGGGCGAGATCACCGATGACGACCTCGCCGCCGCGCTCTTTGCAAATTCGTCACCGCTTAAACCCGCCGATCTGGCGTTGTTGAAGGCGAAGCTTGCCACGGAAAGCCCCGAGCCGCAGGCCCTGCCCACGGTGGCGGAGCTGGCGGCACAGGCCACCGGCACCGACTGGCCCGCCGTGATCGCTCGCAGCTTCGGGCTGTGGGCGGCGGGGCATTTCGACCGGGGGCAGGCGCTGTGGACGCCCGCGCCGGGGCGCGGGGCCTTTGCCGCGTGGCGCGAATGGGCGACCCATGACCTGACGCCGGAGATCGCGGGGCTCACCGGCTTTTGCGCGCATGTCGCCGCCGCGCCGGACACGGCGGAGCGGGCGATCCTGCGCGCCGCCGAGCGGCTGGGCCTGACGGAAGCGGCGGCCGGGACGGCCTTTCACCGGCTGTTGATGGATCTGGGCGGCTGGGCGCAGCACGCGCGCTGGTTGCTGTGGCAAGCCGAGATGGCGGGCGAGAGCGACACCACCATCACCGACTTGCTGGCGATCCGCATGATCTGGGAGGAGGCGCTCATCGACCATGCGCCGGAGGTCGAAAGCGGCTGGCAGGACGCGGCGGCCGCCCATGCCGTGCCGGTCGCCCCGACGCCCGATCAAGCGATTGACGCGATCCTTCAGGACGCCGCCGAGCGCGCCTATCAGCGCCACCTGTCGGCGGCCCTGACCGGGGCCACGGTGCAGGATGCACGCCCGGCGCTGCAGGCTGCGTTCTGCATCGACGTGCGCTCGGAGGTGTTCCGCCGCGCGCTCGAGGCGCAGGGCGGTGGGATCGAGACTATCGGGTTTGCCGGGTTCTTCGGCCTGCCGGTGGCGCACAAACCGCAGGGCACCGACATGGCGCAGGCGCATCTGCCGGTCCTGCTCAAACCGGCGCTGACCTCGTGCAGCCACGAGGGCGACGAGGTCGAGCAGGCGGCGCGCATCGCGGCCCGCGCGGTGCGGGCCTGGGGCCGGTTCCGGCAGGCGGCGGTGTCGTCCTTTGCCTTTGTCGAGGCGGCAGGCCCGGCCTATGGCTGGAAGCTGGTGCGCGATGCACTGGGCTTGGGGGCCGAGCGCCCCGCACCCGATCCCGCCCCACGGATCGAAGGCGGCCTGGGCGCCGCTCAGAAGGCCGGGACGGCGGCAATGGTGCTGCGCGCGATGAGCCTGGCCACGGGGCACGCGCGGCTGGTGCTGCTCCTCGGTCACGGCGCGCAGGTGACCAACAACCCGCACGAGAGCGCCTATCATTGCGGCGCCTGCGGGGGGCAGACCGGCGAGGTCTCGGCGCGGCTCCTGGCCGCGTTGCTCAACGATCCCGAGACGCGGGCGGGCCTGCCCGAGCACGGCATCGACCTGCCCCGCGACACGCTGTTCATGGCCGGGCTGCACGACACCACCACCGACAGGGTCACGCTCTACGAGGACGCCCCCGCCCCGGACCATGAAGCCGACATTGCGCAGGCGCGGGCGTGGCTCAATGCGGCGGGGGGCGTGGCGCGGGCGGAGCGGGCGGGCCGTCTGCCCGGCGCGCGGGCCGACACGGTGGCGCGGCGCGCGCTGGACTGGGCCGAGTTGCGCCCGGAATGGGGGCTGGCGGGCTGCGCCGCCTTTGTCGCCGCGCCGCGCGGGGTGACCGCCGGGGCCGATCTGGGCGGGCGCGCCTTCCTCCACAGCTATGACTGGCGGGCGGATGCGGGTTTTGGCACGCTGGAGCTGATCCTCACTGCGCCGATGGTGGTGGCAAGCTGGATCAGCCTGCAATATTACGGCTCGACCGTGGCGCCGGTGGTCTTTGGCGGCGGCAACAAGCGCATCCACAACGTGGTGGGCGGGATCGGCGTGGTGCAGGGCAATGGCGGCATCCTGCGTCCCGGCCTGCCGTGGCAGGCCGTCCATGACGGCGAGCGCGCGGTACACGAGCCGCTGCGCCTGTCGGTGATGATAGAGGCCCCGCGCGAGGCGATCGCGGATGTGCTGACGCGGCACGCGGAGGTGCGGGCGCTGTTTGACAACGGCTGGCTGCACCTGTTGGCACTGGAGGAGGGCCGGGTGGCCGCGCGTTACCGGCCCGGGCTTGAGTGGGAGGGGGCCCCGCGCAAGACGGCGGCCTGAACCCGCTCAGCCGGTGCGGTCCTCGAGGATCATGTCGGAGGCCTTTTCGCCGATCATGATGGCGGGGGCGTTGGTGTTGCCCGAGACGATCTCGGGCATGATCGAGCAATCGGCGACGCGCAGCCCGGTGATGCCGTGCACACGCAGCCGGGCATCGACCACCGCGTCGCCACCCGGCCCCATCTTGCAGGTGCCGGTGGGGTGGTAGATCGTGGTGGAATAGTTGCGTGCCCAATCGAGCGTGCCCTCGTAATCGTCGAGGTCGAGCGCGGCGTCGGGGCGGAACTCCTCGGATATCTTGGAGTTGAGCGGCGCGTGGCGGGCGATACGGCGGGCGATCTTGACGCCCTCGACGATGGTCCGGCAGTCGGTTTCGGTCGAGAGGTAGTTGGGGTGGATTTTCGGGTAGGTGGCCGGGTCGGCTGAGGCGAGGCGAATCTCGCCCCGGCTCTCTGGCCGCAGCTGGCAGACCGACATGGTGAAGGCCGAGAATGGATGCGGCCCCTCGCCAGGGCTGTCGGCGGACCAGGGCTGTACGTGGAACTGGATATCGGGTGTTTCCACATGGTCGCCGGTGCGCATGAAGCCGGTGGCGAGGCTGGCGGCCATGGCCATCGGACCGGCGCGGAACATCGCGTATTTCAATGCGATGCGCGCCTGGTTCCACAGGCTGCGCACCTCGTCGTTGAGGGTGGGCTCGTTGCACTTGAACACCAGTCGCGCCTGCAGGTGATCCTGCATGTTGCGGCCGACGCCGGGCATATCGCGCAGCACCTCGATGCCGTGCTCTTGCAGGTGCGCCGCCTCGCCCAGACCCGAGAGCATCATCAGGTGTGGCGAGCCGATGGCGCCGGAGGACAGGATGACTTCCGCATTGGCCTTGACCACATGTTCCACCCCTGCGCGGTCGCGGTAGGCCACGCCGGTGGCGCGGGTGCCGTCAAAGGTGATGCGGCTGGCCTGCGCGCGGGTCAGGATGGTCAGGTTCTCGCGTTTGCGCACAGGGTTGAGGAACGCCACAGCGGCGGAGCAGCGCCGCCCTTTGCGCGCGGTGAGCTGGAAGTATCCCACGCCCTCTTGGCGAGCGCCGTTGTAATCGGGATTGAAGGGATAGCCCGCCTCCTGGGCGGCGGCCACCCATGCGTCGCAGATGGGCCGTTGCAGGCGCATGTTGGACACCGAGAGCGACCCTTGGTCGCCGTGATAATCGTCGGCGCCGCGTTCCTGCCGCTCTGAGCGCTTGAACAGCGGCAGCACGTCGTCCCAACCCCATCCGGGATTTCCCATCTGCGCCCAGCGGTCGTAATCCTGCGGCTGGCCGCGCACGTAGAGCAACCCGTTGAGCGAGGAGGAGCCGCCAAGCACCTTGCCGCGCGGCCAGTCGAGGGCGCGCCCGTTCAGCCCCGGGTCGGGCTCGGTCCGGTAGCACCAGTCGACCGAGGGGTTGTGCATGGTCTTGAAATAGCCGACCGGAATGTGGATCCACGGGTTCCAGTCGCGCCCGCCCGCCTCCATCAGGATGACCTTGATCTTCGGGTCGGCGGAAAGCCGATTCGCTAGCACGCACCCGGCAGACCCTGCCCCGACGATCACGTAATCCGCTGATAATTCAGACATTTTCGACCGACCTTTGCACAAATTATGTGCGGAAAAGATTTTCCTTGCCAGAACGAGCATATGTCTATCAATATTGAGACTGCAAGTATCATTATTGCAAAATCAGGGAGGACGTCATGAAAGTATCGAAAGCGCTCAGCGGGATTTCCCGCCGGGACCTGTTTCGCCTGACCGGCCAGTTTGGCCTGTCATCCGTGGTGATGGGCGCGGGCGCGCTGACCGGGGCGGTCAGCCTGCCCTCGCTCGCGCGGGCCGCCGAGAGCACCTATGATAAGCGTTTCGCGAAGGAGCCAAAGCACACGCTGAAGCTGGGCGCCGCAGGCTTCAACGCGCGCAACCTTCTGATCGAGCGCGCCGGCGTTCTGGAATTCGCCCGCGACCTTGAGGAGCGGACCGAGGGCGAGATCCGGGTTGAGTTCATCGGTGACAACCAGATCTGCGGACAGCTCAACTGCGTGGAGAAGACGCAGACCGGCGTGATCGACATGTATGCCGCCTCTACGCAGAACTCGGCCGGTGGCGCGCCGTATCTCAACGTGCTCGACTATGCCTACATGTTCCCGAGCCGGGCCTCGCAGTATCATTTCCTCTACAGCCCTGAATCGCAGCGCATCCTGCGCGAGCCGCTGGAAAAGCGGCACGGGCTGAAATTCCTGTTCTCGCATTGCGAGTTGCGCGGTATCCAGCTTGGCAACAATTTCGCCGAGAAGCCCACGGTGACCAAGCTCGAAGAGCTGTTTGGCACCAAGAACCGCGTCACGGGTACGCAGCTTGGCCGCATCGCCATGCAGCTTCTGAATCTCAACCCGGTGCCGGTGGCATGGGAAGAGACGCTTGACGGGCTCAAGCAGGGGCTGATCGACGGGGCCGAGACATGGGCATCCGCGGTGGCCTATGCCAACATGTCACCGGTGGTGAGCCAGTCGGTCGATCTCAAGTTCTTCTGCGGGACCGAGCATACGTCGATGTCGGCGCGCGTCTTCGACGCGATGGAGCCGCATCTGCAAGAGGCGATCATGGAATCGGCCTACCTTGCGCAGGTGCATGTGCAGGCGGCGAACGAGGCGGCGCTGGTCAAGACCGTCGGTTTCTCGGACCCGCAGCTTCCCGGCACGATCTTTGCCGAGCACGGCGTGCGGCCCGCCTTCCTCGCCGACGATCAGATCAAGATGGCCGAGGAGATGTGCTCGCCCGAGTTCAACCCCGAGCCGTGGGCGCAGTGGCGCGAGCGTCTCAACGGCTGGGCGGGTGGCATCGACACCTACCAGGAGATTTATGACGTGGCACGCGAGATCCCCAGGGATACGCTGCCCGAGAATGTCGAGCCGCGCCGCTGGTGGCGCGCGGCGTGATCGCCTAGCATCGGGCCGGGCCGCACGCGCGGCCCGGCACCCCAAGCCGCCGATACGTGCGGCCACGACATACGGCAACCCAAGGGGAGGAGTGGGCATGACCGGCTGGTTTCAGGGCACGGGTGATATCCTGAGTGCCCTCGCCTCGGGCGATTCATGGATGTTGAGCGAAGCGATGCGCGCCCCGGCGGTCTGGCCGCTGGGCCTGATGGCGATGCTGATGCTGGCGCTGGCGTTTCTCGTTCTTTACCGCGTTGTGCCGTGGACCGAGCGTAACCTCGAACAGACGCTGATGGTCGTTTCCTACCTTGCCATCGGCGGGATCATATTTGTCGAGGTGTTCCGCCGCTTCGTGCTGTCACAGCAGGCGCCGTGGTCCACCACGCTGCCGCCCTTCCTGTTTCTTATCATGACGTGGTTCGGGTGCAGCTTTAACGTCAAGCTGCGCACGCATCTGGCGTTCGCCGAGTTTCGCATGGCCATGCCGCGCGCCGGACAGATGGCGTGCCTGGTGCTGGATGCGCTGTTGTGGATCGGGTTTTCCTGGGTCGTGGTTGTCACCTCGACCAAGGTGGCCGCCAATTCCGCCGCGAATTTCCAGATCATGCTGGGCACGGACAACGTGATGCAGTGGTGGTTCCTGCTATCGGTGCCGCTGGCGTTCACCACGCTGGTGGCGCGGGTGATCGAGAACCTGCTCGCTGACATCGCCAATTTCCGGCACGGAAACACCCTCATAACCCAAGCCGTGATCGGAGGCGACTGACATGACCGACCCATCGACGCTTGTCACGCTCATCTCCATCGGGGTGACGCTTCTGTTCATGCTGGGCGTGCCGGTCTTTCTGGTGATCGGCTACTGGGTAATCGGCGTGTCCTTCGTCCTTGGCATGCCGTTGCAGAATATCGGCGGGGCGCTGGCGGATGTGTTCACCGACGGTTTTGCCCTGCTGGCGATGCCGCTGTTCATCCTGACGGGAGACCTGATCAACCGCTCGGGGATCGCGCGCAGGCTCAGTGATTTCGCCTATGCCTGCCTTGGCTGGATACGCGGCGGGCTGGCGATGGCGTCGCTCGGGGCCTGCGGGCTCTTTGCCGCGATTTCGGGTTCCAACTCGGCCACGACAGCGACGATCGGCTCGATGCTGCATCCCGAGATGGTCAAGGGCGGCTATGACGAGCGGTTCTCGGCCGCGACAGCGGCCGCGGGCGGAACGGTGGGGATCATCATCCCGCCCTCGATCATCTTTATCGTCTATGGCTTCCTGCTCAACCTGCCCATCTCGGAGCTGTTTGTCGCCGGCATTCTGCCCGGCGCGTTGATGGTGGGCGCGATGATGTTTGCCGCGTTCCTGATCTGCTGGAGCAACAAGTGGGGGTTCCTGATCCCATTGAGCCCGATGCGGGTGATCAAGACAGCGATTGGCGCATGGCTCGGGTTCTTTGCCATCGGGCTGGTGCTCTGGGGTATCTACACGGGCAAGTTCTCGCCCACCGAGGCGGCGGGGGTAACAGTGGGATTCTGCGTGATCGTGGGCTTTGTCAGCCTGCCGCTCTACCGGATCATGGGTGGAGCCAAGGGGCGTGACGTGAACGAGAAGCGCGTCTCGGAGATGCTGGTGGTCGAGGGGTTCAGCCCGCTGGAGCTTCCGTCGATCACCATGCGGTCCGCGCAGATCACCGGCATTCTCGCGCCGCTCATCGCCGTGTCGGTCGTGATGCAGCAGATCATGTCGGTGCTGGGCGCGCAGGAGGTGATTGGCGGTTTCGTGACGTCGATGGGCGGTTATTACGCGGTGTTGTTTACCTCGATGGCGATCGTTTTCGTCTGCGGCATGGTGCTGGAAAGCCTGCCGGTGACGATCATCCTTGCCCCGATCCTTGCGCCGATCGCGCATGAGGTGGGGGTGGAGCCGGTGCAATTCGCGGTGATCTTCCTCGTGGGGGCCTCCATCGGCTTTATCACGCCGCCCTACGGGCTCAATCTCTATGTCGCATCCGGTGTGACTGGCGTTCCCTATTTCCGGCTTTTGCGTTACACGGTGCCGTATCTTGTGGCATTGCTGGCGGTCTGGTTCATCGTCGCACTGGTGCCGCAGCTTTCGACGGCGCTTTTGCCGAACCGATGACGGTGGGGTTTGTATGGACGGGGACAGCACGGGAACGATCCCGACCAACCTGCGCCTGCTCCTGGTGATCGAAGAGATCGCCCGGGCGGGCGTGCCGGTCACGCCCACCGAGGTCAACGCCGCCATCGGCCTGCCCAAGCCCACCATCCACCGCCTGTTTGCCACGCTGGAGGAGGAGGGATTCCTGCAACGCGACATGGACGGGCGGACCTATTCGCCGGGGCCGCGTCTGCGCCGGTTGGCGGGCGGTATCCTGTCATCGCTGCGCATCCGCACGGCGCGGCAGGCGATCCTGAAGCGGGTGAGCAGCGAGATTGGCGAGACCTGCAACATCGCCCTGCCGGACCGCGACGCGATGATCTATCTCGAACGGGTCGAAACGCAATGGCCGTTGCGCATCCAGTTGCCCATCGGGACACGGGTGCCATTCTACTGCACGGCGAGCGGCAAGATGTACCTGTCGTCGCTGGCGCGGCCGCATCTGATGAAATACCTCTTGGCGACCGATCTGGAGGCGCGCACGCCCAACACCCTGACCGATCCAGATGCGCTGATGGCTGAGATCAGCCAAGTCCGGGCGCAGGGCTATTCGCTCGACCGCGAGGAATTCATGCGCGACATGATCGCGCTCGCCGTGCCGATCCTGGACGTCAACGACCGGCTGATGGCGACACTGGCCTTTCACGCGCCCACGCAACGCTTTGATATCGCGCGGGCGCTGGAGTATCTGCCGTCGATGCGCGAGGCAGCGGCGGATTTGTCGAGCCTCGTCTCGGAGGGCGAAGGGAGCTGAGCATGTTGCTCAGGAGCGGGAACCGGTCTTGAGCTCCTCGAACACGCGACCGTAATAATTCGGAGGTTCAGCGCCCCTTCCAGACCGGGTCGCGCTTCTCGGCAAAGGCGTTCTGGCCCTCCAGCAGATCCTCGCTACCGTATAGCGTGTCGACGGTGGCGAATTGGCGCCGCGTTACCCGGTTTAGCGCATCCTGAAAGCGCATCGCCTCGGCCTCGCGCACGATCTCCTTGATGGCGGCGTAGACGAGCGGCGGGCCGCTTTCGAGGTGCCGCGCCAGTTCCCATGTCTGCTCCAGCAGGTTGTGGGGCGCGCAGACCTCGCGCAGCAGGCCCCAGTGCAGGGCTTCCTCGGCGTCGAACCAGCGCCCGGTCAGCAGCAGGTCCATCGCGACGTGGTAGGGGATGCGCTTGGGCAGCTTGATCGAGGCGGCATCGGCCACCGTGCCAGAGCGGATTTCGGGCAGGGCAAAGCGCGCGGTGTCGGCGGCGAGGATCAAATCGCAGGACAGTGCCAGTTCCAGCCCGCCGCCGCAGCAGATGCCGTTCACCGCGCAGACCACCGGCTTGTTCAGGTGCGGCAATTCCTGCAATCCGCCGAACCCGCCGACACCGTAATCGCCGTCTACCGCGTCGCCCCCGGCGGCGGCCTTGAGATCCCAACCGGGGCAGAAGAATTTCTCGCCCGCCGCGCGCAGGATCGCGACGCGCAGGGCGTCATCGTCCCGGAAGGCGCGGAATACCTCGCCCATGATGCGGCTTGTCGCCAGGTCGATGGCGTTGGCGTTCGGTCGGTCGAGCGTCACCTCGAGCACCGCCCCTTCGATCCGCGTGCGGATCGGCCCTTCGGTCAGCATGTCCATCATGTCTCCTCCCGGATGAATGCGTCCGCCGCCACCGCGCCTTTGCTGCACAGGATCAGCGGGTTGATTTCGATTTCGGCGATGTTTGGGTCGCTTTCCATCATGTCCTGAAGCGCCAGTGCCACGGCCCCTACCGCGACGGTATCGGCGCGCGGCCCCCCGCGCCAGCCGTCGAGCAGTGGCCAGAGCCGCAGGCCGCGCAACGCGGCGGCGATGTCCTCGGCGGTGACCGGGCAGACGAGCGTCACCGTGTCGGCCAGAAGCTCGGCCGCCACGCCGCCCACGCCCAGCGTCAGCGTCGCGCCATAGACCGGGTCGCGGCGCAGGCCCACCAGTATCTCAGCCACGCCGCCGGTCACCATCTCTTCGAGCAGGTAGCCGGTGACGCCCGGCATATCGGCCTCGCGCGCCGGATCGGTCACGCCGAGCCGCACGGCCCCGACCTCGGTCTTGTGGGCAAGGCCCAGGCCCTTGAGCGCGAAGGGCGGCGCGAGCCCTGCACCGCCCGGATCGAGTGCCGCGAGCGAGGGCGCGGTGATGCCGCGTGGCGCCGCCACGCCTGCCGCCGAGAGTCGCGCCTTGGCCGCCGCCTCGTCGAGCAGGCGCGGCTCCGCCCCCGAGCGCACCGGCCAAGGCCGCCAGCCCGGGCACACGGGTGGGAGGCACGCCGCCGAAAGCGCCGCGAGCGCGGTATCGATCCCCATCAGCGGCACCACCCCGCGCCCCAGCATGGCGATGGCGCGCGGCTCGTCGAAATTCTCGGGCAGCGAGGCCACGGGGAAGGCGGGCAGGCCGGTCGCCGCCTGCGCCGCCTCGATGGCGTCGAGCGCGGGCTGAAAGCTCGCCGGGTCGCAGCGGTCGGGGCGCGGCGGGTCGATGATGAAAAGCCCGGCGTCGTAGTCGCCGAGCATGGTGGCAAAGACGTCGGTGGTGCGGGCCACGTCGCCCCAGATGAAGGTGTGGTAATCGAGCGGGTTTGCCACGCGCACCAGCGGCCCGAGCGTGGCGGAGAGCCGCGCCGCTGTCGCCGGTGCGGGTGGCTCGAAACGCAGGCCGTGGCGCGGCGCGAGATCGGCGACGAGCCCTGCCTCGCCGCCCGAGCTCGATACCGAGCAGAACCGGGTGCCGGAAAGCCCCCCGTGAACATGCACGATCTTGAGCGTTTCCAGCAGCGCGTCGAGGCTTGCCACCTCGGCCACGCCGCATTGGCGCAGGAATGCGCCCGAAGCGGCGCCTTCGCCGGCGAGCGCGGCGGTGTGGCTCGCGGCAGCGTCTTGCGCGGATGGGGTCTTGCCGGATTTCAGAGCGATGATGGGCTTGCCTGCCGCGCGTGCCCGTTCGGCCATCGCGGCAAAACCCGGGGCGTCGCCCACCCCCTCGATATAGAGGCCGAGCGCGGTTACGCGCGGGTCGTCGAGCATGGCGAGGGCGAGGTCACTCAGCCCCACCTGTGCTGCGTTGCCGAGGCAGGCGATATAGGCGATGGGCAGGCCGCGCGCCTGCATGGTGAGGTTGATCGCGATGTTCGACGATTGGCTGAGGATCGCCACGCCCGTCTCGACCCGCTGCCCGCCATGCTGATCGGGCCACAGGAGTGCGCCGTCGAGGTAGTTGATGAAGCCGTAGCAATTGGGGCCGAGCACCGGCATCGGCCCGGCAGCCTCGACGAGCGCGGCTTGCAGACCGTCCTCGCCCGCCTCGCGCCAACCCGAGGCGAAACAGACCGCCCCGCCTGCGCCCATACCCGCGAGCGCGCCGACCATCTCGACCGTGGCGTGGCGGTTGATGCCGAGAAAGGTGGCGTCGGGCGCGGCGGGTAGGTCGGCGAGGCTCGGGTAGCAGGGTCGCCCGCCGATTTCGGCCCGCGTCGGGTGTACCGGCCAGACCTCACCCGAAAACCCCATCCGGTCGCATTGCGCGATCACGTTCGCCGCCCAGCCGGCGCCCATCACGGCGATGCTCCGGGGTCGCAGGAGGCGCGCCAGATCGCCCATCTCCCCTCCCTCAGCCGCCCAGCGGGCGGAGCAGCGCGCGGCTGATGATGTGGCGCTGGATCTCGGAGGTGCCTTCCCAGATGCGCTCGATCCGCGCGTCGCGCCAGATGCGCTCAAGCGGTAATTCCTCCATCAGCCCCATGCCGCCGTGGATCTGGATTGCCTCGTCAGCGATCATCGCCAGCACCTCGGTCGCCTTGAGCTTGGCCATCGCCATGTCGGAATCGGTGACCGTGCCCTGGTCCGCCTTCCAACCCGCCCAGAGGGTGAGCAGCTCGGCGGCCTTCAGTTCCGTCGCCATGTCGGCGAGCTTGAAGGACACGCCCTGGAACTTGCCGATCCGCTGCCCGAACTGGCGGCGCTCGGCGGCCCAGCCGAGGGACAGGGCCAGCGCTCGCTCGGCCCGCCCGAGGCTTGTGGCCGCGACCTGGAGACGGGTGGCCCCCAGCCATTCGTTGGCCACGTCGAAGCCCTTGTGCACCTCGCCCAGAACGTTGGCGTCGGGCACCCGGCAGCCGTCGAATTCGAGGATCGCGTTAGTATAGCCGCGATGCGAGACGGAGCGATAGCCGGGGCGGATCGTGAAACCGGGCGTGCCCTTGTCCACGAAGAACGCGGTGATGCGCTTGCGCTTACCCCTTGGCGTGTCCTCCTCGCCGGTGGCCATGAAGGCGATGGTGAAACCCGCGATGTCGGCGTGGCTGATGAAATGCTTGGTACCGTCGAGCACCCAGTCGCCGCCCACCCGGCGGGCGGTGGCGCGCATTCCGCGCAGGTCCGATCCGGCGTCGGGCTCGGTCATGGCGAGGCAATCCCATGTCTCGCCGCGGATGCAGGGCATGAGATAGCGCTCGCGCTGTTCTGGCGTGCCCGCGAGCAGGATGTTGGAGGGGCGTGCCACGCAGGTCCAGTGCAGCGCGTAATTGGCGCGGCCAAGCTCTCGCTCGTAGAGCAGCCAGGTGAGCGTATCGAGCCCGGCGCCGCCCACCTCCTCGGGCATGTTGGCGGCATAGAGCCCGGCGGCCATCGCCTTTTTCTGAACCTCGGCCACGAGGTCCATCGGCAGGTGGCCGGTGCGCTCGATTTGGGCCTCGTGCGGCAGCAGTTCGGCCTCGACAAAGGCGCGGGTGGTTTCGACGATCATGCGCTGTTCGTCGGTGAGGGCAAAGTCCATTGCGGTCACTCCCCTGCGCCTGCGCGGCGCGCGTCGTGATCGGCGATCACGCGCCCCGCGCCCCAGCCGTTTTCCTTCAGCACCCGCAAAAAGCCCACGAGGTTGCGGTCGCGGATACGCTCCAGCTCGCGGATGGAATGGTGGCCCGATTGCGCATCCGATTGTCCGGCGATCAGGTCAACAAGGGCGTCGTCATACTCGGGGACGTCCATTAGCCGCGTCCACGGCTCTTGCAGGCAGGGGCCGAACTGACCGAGGAAATGGCGCATCCCGGCCTCGCCCCCGGCGATGCGGTAGGTCTCGAAGAGGCCCATCTGTGCCCAGCGCAGGCCAAAGCCCATGCGGATCGCGTCGTCGATTTCCTCGGTGGTGGCCACGCCATCGCGCACCAGCCACAACGCCTCGCGCCAGACGGCCTCTAGCAGGCGGTCGGCGATATGGGCGTCGATCTCCTTGCGGACATGGAGGGGGAACATGCCGATTTCCTGCAATATCCCCTTGGCCGTCTCGATGACCTGCGGCGCGGTGGCGGGAGAGGGCACGAGTTCGACCAAGGGCAGCAGGTAGACCGGGTTGAACGGATGCGCGACGAAGATCGAGGCCGGGTTGGCCACCTCTTCCTGCAACACCGAGGGGCGGTAGCCCGAAGTGGAAGAGCCGAGCGGCGCATCTGGCGCGGTCTTTTGTATCTCGGCATAGACTCGGTGCTTGAGCGCGATCCGCTCGGACACCGATTCCTGCACATAGGCCGCCCCCGCCACCGCCTCGGCGACGCTGTCGGCGAAGGTGAGGTGGCCCTCCTCCGGCATCGGCAGGTCGGAAAGCGCGGGGAGTGCGGCGCGGGCATTGTCGAGCACTTCGCCGATCTTGCGCGGGGTCTGCGGGTCGGGGTCGAACACCGCCACGTCCCAGCCCGCGAGCAGGAAGCGCGCGGCCCAGCCGCCGCCGATGACGCCGCCGCCGATGATGGCCGCCTTGCGGGGTGCGCCGGTCACAGTGGTGCCCTCTTTTCGAGGCTCAGCCGCTCGCGCACCGCGTCGGGGCCGACCACGCGTGCGCCCATCGCCTCGACGATGCCCACCGCGCGCTCGACCAGTTGCGCGTTGGTGGCGAGCACACCGCGGTCGAGCATCAGGTTATCCTCGAGCCCGACGCGCACATTGCCCCCCGCCAGCACCGCCGCCGCGACATAGGGCATCTCGTTGCGCCCGAGGCCGAAGGCCGACCAGTGCCAGCCTGCGGGCACGTTGTTCACCATCGCGAGGAAGGTGTTGAGATCGTCGGGCGCGCCCCACGGCACCCCCATGCAAAGCTGCACCAGCACCGGCTCGGGGATGATCCCTTCGTCCACGAGCTGTTTCGCGAACCACAGGTGGCCGGTATCGAACGCCTCGATCTCGATCCGCGTGCCGGCGGCCACCATCCGTGCGGCCATGTCGCGCAGCATTCCCGGCGTGTTGACCATGACGTAGTCGGCCTCGGCGAAATTCATCGTGCCGCAATCCAGCGTGCATATCTCGGGGCGGCAGTCGACGACATGGGCCACCCGTTCCGCCGCGCCAGCCATGTCCGACGCGGCCGACATCCGGGCCATCGCCTCGGTGCCGTCGAACATCAGGTCGCCGCCCATCCCGGCGGTGAGGTTGAGCACCACGTCGGTGGCGCTGTCGCGGATGCGCTCTGTCACCTCGCGAAAGAGCGCGGGATCGCGCGAGGGCGCGCCGGTCTCGGGGTCGCGGACATGGCAGTGCACCACCGCCGCGCCGGCCTTTGCCGCGGCGATGGCGCTCTCGGCGATGGCCGCGGGCGAGCGGGGAACGTTGGGGCTGCGGTCTTGCGTGCCGCCCGATCCGGTCACGGCACAGGTGATGAACACCTCGCGATTCATGTTGAGTGGCATGGATTCCTCCTTGGCTGTCGCAAAGCCTAGCAGAGTTGCGGTGAGATGATTGACGATTTACGAAAGGAAGATGGCAAATTCCGAAACGATCTTTGCGCCCTCGCGCGCCACCCTCGACATCGCGGTGCTGGTCCTGCCGCGCGCCTCGATCCTCGAGGTGGCCTCGGTGCTCGATCCGATGCGCAACGCCAACCGGCAGATGCGGCGCGAGGCGTTCCGCTGGCGGGTGGTGACCCCCGACGGGGTGGCGGCGCCGCTGACCTGCGGGATCGAACTGCCCGCATCGGGGGCCTTTGCCGACGTTGCGGGGGCCGATCTTCTGATGGTGATCTCCGGCTACGATCAGGCCGAGGTGGCAACCCGGAGCCTGATTGCCGCGCTGCGCCGGATGGCCGGGCGGTTCGGTGCGATCGGCGGGATCGACGCCGGGCCGTGGATCATGGCGCGGGCCGGGCTGCTCGACGGGCACCGCGCCACCGTGCACTGGGAGGACCTGGAGGATTTCGCTGCCGCCTTTCCGGCGGTCGAGGTGGTGGCGGACCGCTACGTGCGCTCGGGCAACCGGCTGACGGCGGGCGGGGCGGTGCCCGCGGCGGACATGATGTTGCACCTCATCGGCGCGCGCTGCGGCCTCGGCGTGGCGGGGCAGGTGGCTGATTCGTTTCTCTATGACCAGTATTCCGATGCCACGCGCCCGCAACGCCCCGGTTTGGTCCCCGGCGCGCGCGACCGGCGGCTGTCGAAGGCGCTGACGATAATGGGGCAGGCGGTCGATGCGCCCTTGCCTGTCCCCCGGATTGCCGCGGCGCTCGGGGTCGGGACGCGGCGGCTGGAACAGATATTCCGAGACGGGCTCGGGAAGGCACCTGCGGCCTGCTACCTGGATTTGCGCCTACAGGCGGCGCGGCGGATGATGAGCGACACCGATCACCCGCTTCTGGAGATCGCCCTGCGCACAGGGTTCTCGGACAGGTCGAGCTTTTCGCGCGCCTATCGCCGCCGGTTCGGCCACGCCCCGCGCGAGGCACGCAGGTCCAGGGGCTGAGACGGGAGCGACCGGCACGGCTGGAAATCGCGCGACGCGCGGGCTATTGTCAATCTCCGCTCCAGCGCAAGGGACACGCCTCATGACCCGCTTTTCCGCCCCGATCGCCGAACAGATCTGGTCCATGAAGTACCGCTATGTTGCCGACGAGGGCGGCGATGCAAGCGTCGAGGACACGTGGCGGCGTGTTGCGCGGGCGCTGGCCGCGGTCGAGGCCGAACCGGATGTCTGGGAGGAACGGTTCTATGCCGCGCTTGAGGACTTCAAGTTCCTGCCCGCGGGCCGGATCACCGCCGGGGCGGGCACCGGGCGCAAGGTGACGCTCTTCAATTGCTTCGTCATGGGCACGATCCCGGACGACATGGGCGGTATCTTCGATAACCTGCGCGAGGCGGCGCTGACCATGCAGCAGGGCGGCGGGATCGGCTATGATTTCTCGACGATCCGGCCCAGGGGCGCGGTGGTCAAGGGCGTGTCGGCGGATGCGAGCGGGCCGCTGTCGTTCATGGATGTGTGGGACGCGATGTGCCGCACGATCATGTCTGCGGGGAGCCGCCGGGGCGCGATGATGGCGACGATGCGCTGCGACCATCCCGATATCGAGGAATTCATCGCTGCCAAATCCGACGCGGCGCGGTTGCGCATGTTCAACCTGAGCGTTCTGGTGACCGATGCCTTCATGGACGCGGTCAAGGCCGACGGGCCGTGGGATTTGCAATTCGGCGGCAAGGTCTATCACACGCTGCCCGCGCGCGACCTGTGGAACCGGATCATGCAGGCCACCTACGACTATGCCGAGCCGGGAGTGATCTTTATCGATCGGATCAACCAGGCGAATAACCTGAGCTATGTAGAGAATATCTCTGCGACCAATCCCTGCGGCGAACAGCCACTTCCGCCCTACGGCGCCTGCCTGCTGGGCTCGATCAACCTCGCACGGCTGGTGATTGACCCGTTCGGGCCGCGTGCGCGGCTCGACGCGGCCGCGCTCAAGGATCTGGTGCGGGTGGCGGTGCGGATGATGGACAACGTGGTGGACGTGTCGCAATTCCCGCTTGAGGCGCAGGCCGGGGAGGCGCGCGCCAAGCGCCGCATCGGGCTTGGGGTCACGGGGCTGGCGGATGCGCTCTTGATGCTGGGGCAGCGCTATGGCTCTGACAAGGCGGCGCGGCAGACCGAAATCTGGATGCACAAGATCGCCGTCGCCGCCTATCTCGCCTCGGTAGACCTCGCCCGGGAGAAGGGGGCGTTTCCGCTGTTTGATGCCGACAAGTACCTCGCGTCCGGCACCATGCGGGACATGGACGAGAGCGTGCGCGATGCGATCGCGAAGCATGGCATCCGCAACGCGCTTCTGACCTCGGTCGCGCCGACGGGCACGATCAGCCTTTACGCAGGCAATGTCAGCAGCGGCATCGAGCCGGTATTCGCCTACAGTTATACCCGCAAGGTGCTGCAAAAGGATGGAAGCCGCACCGAGGAAGAGGTCGTCGATTACGCCGTGCAGATGTGGCGGGAGAAGATGGGTGACGCCCCGCTGCCCGAGCATTTCGTGAACGCGCAGGTGCTGGCACCCGAGGATCACGTGAAGATGCAGGCGGCGGCGCAGAAATGGGTGGATTCGAGCATCTCGAAAACCATCAACTGCCCCGCCGATATCTCCTTCGCGGCGTTCAAGGATGTCTACATGCAGGCCTGGGAGTCCGGCTGCAAGGGTTGCACAACCTACCGGCCCAACGAGGTGACGGGGTCCGTGCTGAGCGTGAGCGAAACCGAGGACAAGGTGCCCGGGGAGGGCTCGGATCAGGCCCGGGGCGACTTTCCCGCCGAGGGCGGTGAAGTCGTTTACATGTCCGAGCCGCTCGACCGGCCCGCGGAGCTGGAGGGGGCGACCTACAAGCTCAAATGGCCCGACAGCAACCATGCGATCTATGTGACGGTGAACGATATCGTGCTGAACGGGCACCGGCGCCCCTTTGAAGTGTTCATCAATTCCAAGAACATGGAGCATTACGCTTGGACCGTGGCGTTGACGCGGATGATCTCGGCGGTATTTCGGCGCGGTGGCGACGTGTCCTTCGTGGTGGAGGAACTCAAGGCCGTGTTCGATCCGCGCGGCGGGGCGTGGATGCAGGGCAAGTACGTGCCCTCGATCCTCGCGGCGATCGGCGGCATTCTGGAGCGGCACATGGTGCAGATCGGATTTCTCGAGGGTGAGGGGCTGGGCCTCAAGTCCGATCCGACGGCGCAGGTCGTGGGGCTGGAAAATGTCCCGAGGGGCCCCGTCTGCCCGGCCTGCGGCAGCTACGAGATGCGCATGATCGAGGGCTGCATGACCTGCGCAAGCTGCGGGCATAGCAAGTGCCAATAGGCATGGAGCAGGTTCATGGTGCGATGACAGGCAAGCGTATGGGTCTGATACGCCTCGACTGACTTCGTGCGTGCGTGCTGCCAACCCTCGACGCTCAGAGGTCAGTAACAACGCATCTTCCTTGCTATTTGCCGCTCATCGTGAAATCATATTCGTATATTTGCATTTAACGAACGGGGGGAGAGATGCGGATTACCAGACGCGAGCTCATGGTCGGGGGGCTGGCTGCGCTCTCGGGAGGCGTAGGGCTGCGGGCTTTCGCCGCCACTGACATGGAACTCGGCACCGCGCGCCTGACCACGCTCAGCGATGGCAATCTCGTGCTGCCGCTCGATTTCCTCATCGGCGATCTGCCACAGGCGCAGGCCATCGAGGCGCTCGCGCAGCACGGTATCACCGGCGACACGCTCACCCCGCCCTGCAACGTTACCCTCTACCGCGACGGCACCAACACGGTGCTGTTCGACGCGGGCTCGGGCCATGCCTTCATGCCCAGCGCGGGCCGTCTCGCCGATGCGCTTGACGCCGCCGGGGTCTCCGCAGACGAGATCACCCACGTGCTGCTCACCCATGCCCATCCCGATCACCTCTGGGGCGTGCTCGACGATTTTGATGATCCGGTCTTCGTTAACGCCACCCACATGATCGGGCAGGCGGAGCTGGATTACTGGACCGATCCCGCCACCGTCGACACCATCGGTACAGCGCGCGCCAGCTTTGCCGTTGGCGCGGCACGGCGGCTCGAGGCGATCGCGGACCGGCTTGAGACCTTCACTGGCGGGCAGGAGGTGCTGCCCGGAATCCTCGCCCACGATACGCCCGGCCACACGCCCGGCCATATCAGCTTCGAGGTCCGACAGGACAGTACGGCGGTGATGGTGGTGGGCGACGCCATCGGCAACGGCCACCTTGCGCTGGCGCATCCCGACTGGGCTAGCGGCGCGGATCAGGATACCGAACAGGGCATCGCCACGCGGGTGCGTCTGCTCGATCAGTTGGCCACCGACGGCATGGCAATGGTGGGCTTTCACCTGCCCGGCGGCGGGCTTGGCCGGGTGGAGCGCGCGGATGGCGCCTATCGCTTCGTGACGGAGGTGTGATCAGATGCGCAGTCTCTTCATAGCCGCCCTTTTCGTCGCCGCCCCTGCGCTTGCCAGCGAGGATATCGCCGACCAGTATCCCGGCTCGCTGCTTTATTCCAAACCGGTGGAGTTCATCCCCGGTATCTGGTCCGCCATAGGCGCCACCGCGCCGCCCACTTACGAGAACGCGGGCCACAACAACAACCTGAGTTTCATCGTCACCGGCGAGGGCGTCGTGGTCATCAACGGCGGCGCCTCCTACGGGCTGGCCAAGGCCCTGCACGATGAAATCAAGGCCATTACCGATCAATCCGTGACCCATGTCTTCAACGAGAACGGGCAGGGCCACGCGATGCTGGGCAATTCCTACTGGGTGGAACAGGGCGTACCGGTGATCGCCCACGAGGATGCGCTGCACGAGATCGAGCGCTACGGCGGCTCGTCGCTGGAGGCCGCGCGCCGCGTCACCAAGGAACGCGCCGAGGGGACCGAGGTGGTGATGCCCACCGAAACCTTTGCCGACGACTACCTGCTGGAGATGGGCGCGTATCGGATCGAGGCGCGCCACCTGGGCCCCGCCCACAGCCCCGGCGATATCGTGATCTGGCTGCCCGAACAGAGCCTCGTCATCTCCGGCGACATGGCGTTTCATGAGCGCATGCTGCCGATCTTTCCCGAGACGATCACGCGCGACTGGCTGGATACCTGGGATGCCGAGTTCGAGGCGCTAAACGCCACCTACGTAATCCCCGGACATGGCCACCCCACGAACATGGACCAGGTGCGCCGCTACACGAAGGGCTATCTCGAGTATCTGCGCGCGCGCATCGCCGAGCATCTCGATGCGGGCGGTGACCTCGCGGACGCCTATTACGTGGACCAGTCCCCCTACGCACATCTCGACACGTTCGAGGAGCTGGCCACCAAGAACGCGGGTCGCGTCTACGAGCAGATGGAATGGGAGTGAGATCGGTACTCGGGCAGAGTATTTGAACCAGGAAAAAGCCGGGCAATCGCGTGAACCGGACCGGGTTTCGTCTTGGCAGCAATACCCCGGGTGTGCCGTCTAACCCGGCGCTGCCCGCCGGGTGGGGCGCAGCATCAGCAGATGCGTGGCCATCGCGCCCAGCCACATCGCGGTGACCGCGACCCAGGCTGTCAGCGCAAAGATCGCACCACCGGACATTCCCGCGCCCACGGCGCAGCCCCCCGCCAGCATCGAGCCAAACCCCATGAGCACCGCGCCCAGAAGATAGCGCTCCATCGGTGTGTCGGGCCCGAAGCGTTCGATCTTCCACTCGCGGGTGACAAGCGCCATCGAGGCGGCACCGACGAACACACCCGGCACCAACCCCACGCCGAAACCAAGGGGAAGCGAGGTGCTGTTGACCAGCCCCATCAGCGTGTCGGTGGAGGGACCGGTGAAGGTGACCGAGGAGATCGGGATCACCTCGAAAGACGTCTGCGAGACCGCGTAGGTCGCGAGCCAGCCTAGTCCGACGGCCAATCCGACGCCCATCCCGGCCAGAACATGACTAACCCGTACATGGCGCATCAGCGCCAGCATGACACTGGCCATCAGCGCCAGAGCGGCCAGCGTCGCCGCCGTGGCGTGCGTCAGGCCCAGATGCGCCAGCAGGTCGCGCGCCTCTCCGCCCGGAACCAGCCAGAGCCGCGCCAGCCCCTCGCGTGCGGGCGAGAGGGCCCCGCGCAGCGCCGATTGTGCCACGATGGTCAGGACCAGCCCGGTGATCAATGCGCGCAGGTTGCCCGTGGCGGAGAGCACCAGCAGGCGGCTCGCGCAGCCGCGCGCGAGGATCATGCCCGCGCCGAACATCAATCCGCCGATGACTGCCCCGGACATGCTACCGGTGGCGGCAAGCTGACGCGACTGGCTCACATCGAGAACCCCGGTCGCGATGGCCCCCTGAACGGAGAGCACCCCGGCGGAGAACGCGATGAGCCAGATCGACAGGCGGGGGCCGAAATGGCGCTCGGCCACCTCGATTGTCGCTGCCCGCAGGCAGAAGCGCGAATGCTGTGCCGCGACCCCGAAGATCACGCCGACAAGCGCGCCGGCCATCGCCAGCACGGCCCCATCCCCGTAGGTGTCGATCAGTGTTTCCAGCATCGCGGGCCTTTCACATGGTCTTGCACGGGTCTGGCCTGCACGCGGCCTGCCTGCCTTGAGTCAGGTCAACCGGGCCGCCTGCGCGGCCCGGTCGGAGGCCTTATTCCAGCGCGTCTTGAACGATCTCGTCGAGAAATGCCTGCACCTTCTGCATCTCGCCCTCGGGGTAGGTTCGATAGCCCACCATCACCTCTCCCTCACGTTCCGCGACAAAGACGCCATAGGGGCAATGCGCGATGTTCATCGGGTCGGCTTCCATCACCTCGCGCGAGAGGGTGGCAGAGCAGAACAGGAAGATGTCGGCCGCCTCGAAGATCTTGACGTCGCTGCCCACATCCGTGCCGGTGCGGTTGAGCATGTCGCCCACATGGCTGGTGAGGTCGATCACCAGCCCCCGGTCGAGGATGGCGCTTTCGACCGCGAATGTCGCATCGCCGAATGTGCCATTGAATGGATAGGTCACCGCCTCTTGCGCCATTGCGGGCAGCGCCATGAGGCCGAAAACCCCGGCCAGAATTGTCTGTTTCATTTCCTTTACTCCTTTATCAGACGGGCGTTCGCGCGCCGGTCAACTGAACATGTCCGTGGTGATCCCCGAGTACCAACCTACCGATTCCTCGTAGGTGGCCTTGCGCGTCGCGGCGTCTTCGCCGGTCTGCGAGATGAAACCGTCCACCTTGGCGATCTTTTCCTCGGTCGCCTCGTAGGTTGCCCCCACCTTGACGCCGTCATCCTCGGCGATGAGCGACCAGCAGGTATTGGTGAACTTGGCCGGGAACACCTTGGACCCCGTCAGCGCACCGCGCACCGCCATTGCACAGACCTTGGCCTGCGAATTGGCGGCAAAGCCGGACTTGGGCATGTCGCCCTGAGCGGCGGCGTCGCCAAGCACGTGCACGTCCGGGTCGACCGTGGACGAGAGATCGGCGGCGTTGACCGGAGCCCAACGGCCATCGGTGACGCCCGCCATATCGGCGATGCGGCCAGCCTTCTGCGCCGGGATCACGTTGCAGACATCGACCTTCTCCACGATACCGTCGATGTCGATGGTCATGGCGTCGGTGTCCACGCTCACGTTCTCGCCGCCGAAATCGGGGCCGATCCGCTCGATCATGCCGCTGTAGTGCCGCTGCCATCCCTCCTCGAACAGCGCCTGTTTGGAGAACTTGGGTTTGGGATCGGCCACGAGGATCTTGGCGGTGGGGTTCACCTGGCTCAGCACATGCGCCACCATCGAGATCCGCTCGTAGGGGCCCGGCGGGCAGCGATAGGGATTGGGCGGGGCCACCATGGCAAAGCGCCCGCCCTCTGGCATGGCCATGATCTGCGCCTTTAGAAGCTCGCTCTGGGATCCGGCCTTGTAGGCATGGGGCATCTTGTTCTGCTCGGCCACGGACCAGCCCGGCACGGCATCCTCGACAAAATCGATGCCGGGGCTGAGGATCAGCTTGTCATAGGGCAGAACCGCGCCGCCGGCGAGGCTGACGGTCTTGGAATCGCGATCCACGTCCACCGCCCAATCATGCACCACGTTGATCCCGTATTTCGCGGCCAGGGTGCCATAGGTGTGGCTGATATCTTCGAGGTCGGTGAAGCCGCCGATATAGAGGTTGGAGAAATAGCAGGTGAAATAGCTGCGCGTGGGCTCGACCAGCGTGACGTCGATGGCGCCCTTGCTGTCCTTGGCGATATAGCGCGCGGCCGTGGCCCCGCCCGAGCCGCCGCCGATCACGACGACGCGTGGCTTGCCGTGCCCGTCAGCCAGCAACGCAGGCGCCGAGAGGGTGGCAGCCGCAGCCGTTCCAACGGCAATGAATTTGCGTCGGTTCAAAGTCACAATGTTTCCTCCCTTGAATGGCCCCCGATTATTCGAGGTCCCTGAAATAGGCCGCCAGCGCCGCGATCTCCTCGTTCGACAGGCGCCCGGCCATCATCTGCATCACCGGATGGGGACGCAGCTTTTCCTTGTAGGCGTGCATCGCCACAACGAAATCCTGCTCTGGCCAGCGGGTGATCGAGGGGATGCCCTCGGCGCTGCCATCGGCGCGGTGGCAACTCACGCATTCGCTGCTGAGATATTCGCCGTATTCCGGGTCGCCCTGGATCGCGAGGATCTCGGGGGCGACCGAATGATCGGTGCCGATAGCCGTGGGTGCGGCCTCCGGGATATTTGCCGGGTTGTCCGAGAATTGGCGCAGAAAAGCTAGCAGATCAGCGCGCGCCTGGTCGTCCTTCAGGCCGCGATAGCTCATCCGCGTCTTGGAGACGAGCGCGCGCGGATTGGCAATATAGGCGTCGAGCGTCTCCAGCGTCCATGTCAGCCCGTCGATGCCCGCCCGCTCCATCGAGGCGGAATAGCGATAGCCCTCGTGTGCGGCTGCGCGTCGCCCGAAAAGGCCGTTGAGATGGGGGCCGATGCGGTCCTCGGCCCCCTTGCCGACCTGGTGACAGCCCGTGCACGCGTTGAAGTGCCGCGCGCCCTTTTCGGCATCGCCGATCAGGTCTGCCCGAGCGCCGCCCGCGACGATCAGTGCGGCGAGTGTCAAGGCGGGCAGCAGCGGGCGCAACGATCTATTCTCCGAAAGTCGAGAGATAGGCAGTGATGGCCGCGATATCCTCGTCCGAGCGCAGTCCGCCAAAGCCCATGCGCGTCCCATTCATGAAGCCGCGCGGATCGGCGAGGAAGGCGGCGAGGTTCTCCTCGTTCCAGACCAGACCGTCGGTGGCCATGTCCTGAAGCGCGGAGGAATACTTGAACCCGTCCACCGCCCCTGCGGCGCGGTTCATCACCCCGTTGAGCTGCGGGCCGACACGGTTCTTGGCGCCTTCGCCCACCATGTGGCAGGCCTTGCATTGACGAAACACCTTTTCACCGGCGGCGACCAGTTCGGGATCGGGAGCGGCGGCGGTCTCCGGCTCGGCGGCAGCCACCTCGACCGGCTGTTCCTCGGCGGCGGGGGCGGCGGCCTCCTCCGCCTCGGTGCCCGCTTCCTCCGGCGTCACGTCGAGGACGGCGGCGCGCATCGTGATCTCGACGCTGTCCTTGCAGTTTTCCATGCACGGCTCGCCATGCCAGGTCGCGTATTCCGTTTCGGCGCGGTCATCGACGATGAAGCCGTCCGCGTTGGGCATCTCGAATTCGGCGAAGTTCTCGTGGCTGAGCACGAAATCGTCCTCAACCAGGAAGTTGGAATAGAGGATATAGGCGGTGATTGCGTAGACATCGTCGGGGCTGAGCGATTGCGCATTGCCGAAGGGCATCGAGCGGTTCACGTAATCCCAGACCGTCGAGAGATGGGGCCAGTAGGAGCCCACGGTCTTGAGCGGATCCTCGTTGGCCAGCGTGCCTTCGCCGCCAGCGAGCTTGGGCCAGTTGCCCACGCCTTCTGCGAAATCCCCGTGACAGACGGCGCAGTTCTCGATGAACACCTGCTCGCCGGTCCACACGTCGCCCGACCCTTCGGGCAGGCCGCGCCCGTCGGGCATGACATTCACATCCCAGGCGGCGACCTCCTCGGGCAGCGCGGGGCGGCCAAGGCCGTATTCGCCCGACCAGACGGCGGTGGCGGTGGCGCTGATGGTCAGGCCCGCGATCAGGGTAAACTTAAGAAACCTCGACATTTTCCGCCTCCCCGTTCGGTCGCACCCACCATGTCTGGATACAGTTGTTGTGATAGATCGAGTTGAGCCCGCGCACCTCGCGTAGCTGCGCCTTGGTGGGCTGGATATAGCCGGTCTCGTCCATCGCGCGGCTTTGCAGCAGCATCTCCTCGCCGTTCCACTCGGTATCGAGGTAGAACCGGGTCAGCGCCTTGGCCTCGCCTTCCTTGGCCAGGCGGGCGGTTTCCCACGTCTTGCCGCCGTCCTTCGACACATCGACGCGGGTGATGGCGCCGTGACCGGACCATGCGAGGCCGGTGATGACAAGCGGGCCCGTGCCATGGGTGATCGGCGCTTGCGGGCTTGGGCTGGTGATGACCGATTTGGCGTCCATCACCCAGGTCCATTTGCGGCTGGTGCCATCTGCCAGCGTATCGGTGTACTTGCTGGTTTCCTCGCGGCTTTCCACCGGGCCGTCGGTCACCTCGATCCGGCGGATCCACTTGACCCACATGTTGCCTTCCCAGCCCGGCACGACGAGGCGCACGGGGTATCCATGCTCCTTGCGCAGCGCCTCGCCATTGGCCTTGAACGCCACGAGGCAATCGCCAAGGGCCTTGCCCATCGGGATCGAGCGGCCGTTGGAGGACGCATCCGCGCCCTCGACATAGACCCACTTGTCCTGCAGATCGCCCGCCGCGTCGAGCCCGGCCTCTTCCAGCAGAGTGCGCAGCGGCACGCCGGTATATTCCATGTTGTGGATCATGCCGTGGGTGAACTGCGCGCCGTTCAATTGCGCACCCGCCCATTCCATGCCGGTATTGGCGGCACACTCGCAGAAATAGACGTGGTTCTCGCGCGGGAAGCGTTCGAGATCGGCATAGGTGAACACGAGCGGCGTATCCACCAGCCCGTTGATCATCAGGCGGTAATCCTCTTTCTTCAGATCAATCGCACCCGAATGGTGCCGCTCGAAGGCGCAGCCCTGCGGTGTGATCGTGCCGTCGAGCGCGTGAATCGGCGTGAAGTTGATCGATGAGATCGTGTCGGCGGTCAGCCACTCGACATTACGGCGCACCACGTCGGATTCGTACTCGATGGGCAGGCCATAGGGCGTGGCATCCACCCCGTCACCCAGCCCAGTGGCCCAGGGCTGCACCTCGGTGATGAGGGGATCGGGACCGGCCTTCGCCGCCCCCGCCGTCACCGCCCCCGCCGCCGCAGCGACGCTGCCCCGCAGGAAAGCGCGGCGCGAGGTCGATTTGCCCTTGAAGAATTCAGACATTGCCAATGCCTCCTTTCAACATGCTCTTACGCGCCAATAACCTTGACGCTCTCGTTCGGTGCGACACGCACGGTGCCCTGCTTGCGGATATGGCTCTCGACCACGTCCCAGATCTGCGGCCCCTCGGTGCCCTCGTTGACGCTGGCCCAACCGGCGACCACGTAATTCTTCTCGGGGTCTATGGCCTCGCCGGTCTTGAGCAGAGTCATGTCGCTGATCCGGCTGCCCTGCGGCTGGTTGATGTCGATCCGGTAGCCCATACCGCCGATGCGCACCATGTCGCCGCCCTGCTGGTAATAGGGGTCGGGGTTGAAGATGTTGTCGGCCACGTCCTCGAGAATGACCTTGATGAATTCGCCGGTCATCTCCGAGCGATACGCCTTGCCATAGGTCATCGAGGTGACGTTGAAGATGTCCTCGCGGGTGATGTCCTGCCCGGGGATGAGGCTCGGACCCCAGCGCACGCCGGGCGACATGGCGATATCCGCCTCGCGCTCCTCGATCAGCGCCTCGCAGATGAGATCGTCCCACGATCCGTTGAAATTGCCGCGCCGGTAGAGCAGGCTCTCGGTCTGGCCGATCACCTCTTCCAGCTCGGATTTGAACGGTGCGCGCTCGGCGTCGATGAGCGCGGCCACCTCCTTGTCCGGTGCGATCACGTCCGAGAAGATCGGGATCAGCTTGTGGCGGAAGCCCATCATGCGGCCATCGCGCACGTCGAGATCGACGCGGCTGACGAATTTGCCGTTGGAGCCGGAGGCCACGATGATCGTCTCGCCCACCAGCACCGGCTCGGGCAGGGCGTCATGGGTGTGACCCGACAGGATCACGTCGATACCGCTGACGATGCCCGCCATCTTCTTGTCCACGTCAAAGCCGTTGTGGCTGAGCACGACCACCAGGTCGGCCCCTTGCCCGCGCACCTCGTCGACCATGGCTTGCATGTTCTCGTCGCGGATACCGAAAGAATATTCGGGGAACATCCAGCCCGGGTTGGCAATCGGCATGTAGGGGAAGGCCTGACCGATCACGGCGATCTTGGCGCCGCCCCGCTCGAAGAACTTGTAAGGAGGGTAGATATCCGAGGCAGGCTCGTCCCATTCGGCGTCGAAGATGTTCTGCCCGAGCGCGGCGAAAGGCAGGCCCTCGACCAGTTCCTGCATCCGGGCGGAACCTAGGGTGAATTCCCAGTGAAAGGTCATCGCATCCGGCTTGAGCGCGTTCATCACGTTGACCATGTCCTGCCCTTCGGTGTGGTAGCAGGTGTAGGAGCCGTGCCAGGTATCACCGCCGTCGAGCAGGATCGCGTCGGGGCGATCGGCGCGGATCGCGTTGATGACTGTGGCCATGCGGTCCAGTCCCCCCACCTTTCCATAGGCCTGCGCGAGGGCGCTGAAATCACCCGAGGACAGGGCGTAATGCGACGGGCTGCCATCGTCGATGCCGTAGAGCTTGCGGAAGTCGGCTCCGGTGACGTGCGGAACGGCACCTTTATTGTCGCCCACGCCGATATTGATCGACGGCTCACGGAAGTAGATCGGCTTGAGCTGTCCGTGAATGTCGGTGATGTGGATGAGGCTCACATTGCCGAATGTGTCGAACTGCAAAAGTTGGTCCTGCGTCAGCGCCTGCTGCGCGGCCAGCTTGGCCCAGTTGCCAAAGGACGATGCCCCAAGGATGGCCGACGCGGCCATGCTCGTTTGAAGAAAATCGCGACGCGAGATCATGTCGGGCCTTTCCACGTTCCGCATGAAACCCATGCGGTTTTTTGAATGTTTAAGCTTGAAGAAAACCCCGCACGGGCAGCGCCCGGCGGGGTTCTCCAATCAGTTGCGGACCGACGGTCCCTCGACCGACAGGCCATTGCCGCGGCTCGCGACGTAGAGTTCCAGCGCCACGAATTCGGGGCTGCCGGGCTTGTAGGTCTCGGCGCGGGTGTCGCGCACGCAGCCCTTGAACCGGGCATGCACCGAATTCAGCTTGGTGTTCTTCAGCCGGTAGACCGGGAAGCCGTTGATCTGCCCCTGGCTGAGATGGTCGGCGCGGATCATGCGACCGTAATTGTCCTCGTGACAATTGGCACAGCTCAGCTCCAGTTGGCCGGTACGGGTGTAGTAGAGCTCCTTGCCCTTCTCCCACGTCTCGGCCACCGGGCCATCCGTGGCCACGTTGACGGGCAGACCGCGCGAGACCGAGGAAATCAGTGCCACCATGCTCGTCATGTCGGTGCCGGTATATTTCAGCGGCTCGGCCTTCATGTTCTCGGTGCGGCAGGCATTCACCTGCATCTCCAGCGTGCGGACCTCGCCCGCGGTCTCGTTCCACTTGGGATAGACCGCGCGCACGCCCTTCATGCTGTCCTCCACGTCACCGTGGCAGCTTGCACAGGATTTGCCTGCCTCGCCCTCGACCTCGTCCCAGGCCGCCATCGCGTCCTCGACGAAGATCATGCCGGGATTGTCGAAATCGTCCGACTGCATGGCCCGGGTCTCGGTGCCACGGAAGTGCCAGCCCGAGATCACCTCGGGCAGGGCGCCCTCGACCACCGCAGAGGGTTCGGTCCAGGTGGTCATCTCGATCTCGCCATTGATGGTCAGCTTATCCTCGACGGGTTCGGCCCAGGCCGCCCCCGCCGTGATCGCGCCCAGTAGCGCCGTTATGGCTGCGGTTCTTTTCATGTTCGTCCCTCCCTGACGATGAGGCCGATCAGGCCAGCGCGACGCTCTTGGTCTCTTCGTAGACGGAGCCGTCGTCGTCGTACCAGGTGAACTTGAAGTCACCGGCATCGGGCACCACGGCCTCGAACTCGAAATACGGGTTGGTCGAGATTGCGGGCTCCATCGCCACGTCGACGACCATCTCGCCGTTGTACTCGCAGGTGAAGCGGTGGATGATCGAGCGCGGGATGGTGTTGCCATCCTTGTCCTTGCGCTGGCCCGATTCCATCGGGTGGCTGATGAGGGTCTTGATGGTAACCACCTCACCGGCCTTGGCTTTGCGCGGTGCTTTCACGCGGGGTCTGACGTTGTCTGCCATTGTCCTAGTCTCCTGTCTCTGCCTCAGCCGCCGCAGCCGCCGATGGTGACCTTGACGTTGCTCGATGCCTTGGCGAACGAGCCGTCCTTCATCTTGGCGATCGCCACCACGTCCTGCGTTCCAGCCAGCCGGATGCGGGTCGAGGCGCTCTGCGATCCAGCCAGCGGGCCGAATTTGAACTCGGCCACGCCGGGCGTCGGATTGCCCGTTGCCAGCACAAGAATCGCCTCGGCGCCGGGCGCATCCACCTCGATCGGCACGGTATTGCCGTTCTCGGCGATCTCGGGCGCGGTCAGGGTGATGCCTTCGCTGCCCATTTCCGCCCCGCCGGTGAACTCGGCGATCCGGTCCTCGGCGGCGGCGGTCGCCCGCATCGGCAGGCCGAAGGCCACGAACGCGCCCGCCCCCATCACCATCACGCTGCGTCTTGTCAGTGTCATCTCGTGTTTCTCCTTTACAGGCCGCCCGGCGCGCGGGCGCGGTATCATTCCTTGAGGGTCAGCAGGTAGGCGACCACATCCTCGATCTGCTGTGCGGTCAGAAGCGGGCCAAAGCTGTCGTCCGCCGCGTCGCCGGTATAGGCGTTGCCAGGGCGGATGAACCCGTCGACCTTGTAGAAGGACGGCATCATCGAGCCGGGAAACATCATCTTGGCGTTGGTGACGATGCCGCGCAGTTCCGCCTCGCTCCAGCGGTCGCCGACCCCGTCGAGGGGCGGGCCGATCTCGCCCTGAAACGGAACGTCGCTCATCTCGGAATTGACGTGGCACGCCACGCAATTGCCGAGTGACTTCGTCCCGACCACCTCGCGCCCCCGAACCGGGTCGCCAGGTTGTCCGGTCAGAGACTGCGCCACGGCGCCCACCTCGAAGACCACGTCGCCAGGCGCGACCTCCGCCGCCGCGGCACCCGAAGCCGCACAGGCGAGGGCCAGGGAAATAATATTGCGTCTCATGCGTCCTCCCTAACACATTCAGAATTCAGTATATCATAGAACACAAACGCGCGAGCACACAACATTAAATTCTGATTATTGAATTTGATGTATTCGCGCGCTCATGATTGGCCGTGTTCACTCCGACTTTGCGGCAGCGCGCTGCTCGATCATCCGTGCGTGATACCTCTGAAAATCCTCATCCGTATCAAGCGCGTATCGCTTTTCCCTCACCCATGTCAGCAGGTCGAGCGTAGTCTGTGGGCCGAATGCGCCGGGCATCATCGCAACCGCCGCCTCGGCCGCGGTTTGCCCCTCCGGCACCTCCTCGGGCAGGAACAGGATCGACGGAGTGAACAGCAGGCCCCACTTTCGCGTGGCCTGTTTTTCGCTCAGTGATTCCCCGTCGAAATCGGTCACCTCGATATCGCCGTGCAGGTTGATCTGCACCACGAAATAGTTTTCGCGGATATAGTCTGCGATCTCGGCGCGCGGAAACACCTCCTCGTGCATCTTTGTGCAGTAGATGCAGCCGCGCTGCTCCACGATCAGCATCAGGCGCTTTCCCTCGGCATTGGCCTCGGCAAGATCCTCACGCAAGTCCTTGAACGTCTCGCGCATCCAGTCGGTCTTGTGCAGCCCGTCATCGCCGAGCTCCGCCGCGGCGACCGGCACCGCCAGCAGGAGCGCCGCCATCAGGGTCAGAATTCGTGTCATGTCGTCTCCTCCCTAGATTTTCTGAAAGACCGGAAAGGCCTCGAGCATCCATTGCGCGATGTAGTTGACGCTGTCGGTGGCAATCAGCACCGCGAACACGATCAGCAGCACGCCCATCGCCTTTTCCACCACCGGTAGATATCGCCGGAACCGCGCGACAAAGCGCAGGAACGGCCCGATGAAGAGCGCCGCCACCATGAACGGCGTTGTCATGGCGAGGCCGAATACCAGCATCAGCCCCAGCCCCTTGATCGCCGTGGCCTCGGTGCTCGCGGTGAACACCACCGCAGTCAGCACGCCGCCCACGCAGGGCGTCCAGCCGGCGGCAAAGGCAAAGCCGACGAGATATGCGCCCATCACCGACATGCCCTTGGTCTCGCCCGCCTCGATCTGGAACACGCGATTGAGAAAGCCGATGCGCAGCACGCCCAGGAAGTGCAACCCCATCACCAGTACGATGAGCGCAGCCACTGCGCGAAATTCTGTCTGATGCGCGCGAAACGCCTGGCTCAGCCCGAAGGCAGCAGCACCCAGAAGGACGAAAACCGTAATGATCCCCGCCGAGAACATTACCGAGGCGGCGAAAGCACGCGCCCGCATTCCCGCGGGAATGGCGCCCTCAGCCGTTACCGCAGAGACAGACGCCCCGGCCATGTAGCTGAGGTAGAACGGCACGATCGGAAGCACGCAGGGCGAAAAGAACACCACGAGCCCACCAAGAAAGGCACTCAGCAAGGAGACATCGAACATCAGGGCCCCCGGGAAGGTTGCAACAGATTCACATTCAAACTATCATATGTTTTTGAACATCCGTCAATCGGAGCGCCTATGCGCGTGCCCGTCTTCATTCTCGGTCTGATCCTCGCCGTCCTGCCCGGCGCGCCGCAAGCGGCGGAATTGCTGATGGTTGAGCGGTACGGCTGTCACTGGTGCGAGCGCTGGAACGCCGAGATCGGCCCGATCTATCCCAAGACCGACGAGGCCACCCGCGCGCCGCTGCGCCGCGCGCAGATCAATGACCTGCCGGAGAATGTCGAGTTCGCCTCGCGGCCAGTGTTCACGCCCACCTTCGTGCTGATCGACGACGGGCGCGAGCTTGGCCGGATCGAGGGCTACGCAGGCGACGAGTTCTTCTGGTTCCTGCTCGGCCAGCTTCTTGACGCGCATCCCAAGGCCACGTCCCTGCCGTGACCCCACCCAAATGACGGACCTGATCCGATGGACATCACACCGCAAAGCCTTGACGATTTTCACCGCCACGCCTGCAACGCGGCGGAGTTTCTCAAGGCGATCAGCCACGAGGGGCGGCTGATGATCCTGTGCTACCTTGCCACCGGCGAGAAATCTGTCTCCGAGCTTGAAACGCTGCTCTCCGCGCGGCAGGCGGCGGTGTCGCAACAGCTTTCGCGGCTGCGACAGGAGGGGCTGGTCACTCCGAGACGTGAGGGCAAGACGATCTATTATCGTTTGACAGACGAGCGCACCAGGAGAATGCTCTCGGTGGTGTATGACCTGTTCTGCCATACTGCGTGACAGGGGTCGTGGCGCCGGGCGGAGGGAGGAAGCGTAATGGCCACCGACATTCCCGATCCGATCCTCATCGCGCTGGTGGCGTTCGGTGGCGGTATCCTTCTGGGGCTCGCGGCCCGGATCGGGCGGTTCTGTACGCTGGGTGCGATCGAGGATCTGCTCTACCAAGGTAGCGACACGCGCCTGCGGATGTGGGGGCTGGCCATTGGCTTTGCCGGGGTGGCAGGGTTCGGCATGGCAGCGCTGGGCCTCTTCGACATCGGCGCTAATGTCTACTGGCGCACGCCGTGGTCGCCGCTTGCCAGCGCGGTTGGCGGGCTGCTCTTCGGCTATGGCATGTCGATCGCCGGGAATTGCGGCCACGGTGCGTTGGCACGGTTGGGCGGAGGCGATCTGCGGGCCTTCGTCATCGTATTGGTGATGGGCATCTCGGCCTATATCATGATGTCCGGCCCGCTGGCCGCGCTACGCGTGGCCCTGACCGACGCCACCAGCCTTGGTTGGCAGACCCGCAGCTATGCCGAGGTTGTGTCCACGCTTACCGGGCTACCGCTGGTCTGGGCAGGGCTTGGCCTGTCGCTTGGCATCGCGGTGATGGCGCTGGCGTCGGGTCCGTTCCTCGCCAATCGGCGCGCGGTGTTTTGGGGCTCGGCAGTCGGACTCGCCATTGCCTCGGGCTGGGCGGTGACCTCGCATGTGGCTACCCACGGCTTCGCCCCGCAGGAGGTGATCTCGCACACGTTTTCGGCCCCGCTGGGCGATACGATCCTCTACCTGATGACCGCGAGCAGCGGAACCGGCATCAGCTTTGGCGTTGCCTCGGTTTTTGGCGTGCTGGCGGGGGCGCTCCTGGGCAGCTTTGTCCAGGGCCATTTCCGTTGGGAGGCGTGCGAAGACCCGCGCGAACTGCGCCGCCAGATTCTCGGCGGGGTTTGCATGGGTTTTGGCGGGGTGATCGCTGTGGGTTGCTCGGTCGGGCAGGGTATGTCGGCGTTTTCGGTGCTGGCGCTGAGCGCGCCGGTCACGTTGGCTGCCATCTTCGCAGGGGCGGCGCTCGGCCTGCGGCAGCTCATCACCGGCTTTGCGTGAATGCCCGGAACTGCGAGGCGAACTGGTCCTTTGCCGATGCCGGGATACCATAACCGAGCGGGACAAGACACCCTTTCCCCTTGTCGCCGTCCAGGCTTCACCCCCCGCAGATACCCTGCAGACGCAGCCAGTTGCCGTCGCTCAGGATGGGGGGCAGATCGGCGTCACGCGCGAAGGGATCGGCCTCGATCAGGCCGAGGACCGTCTCGCCGGTGATGTCGCGGGCATAGGCGTAGGGCGTGGCGCGTACCTGCCAGCGGGCAAACCCAGCGATCAGCGCATCGTTGGGCGGCGGTTCAGGCGGGTTCCTGAGCAACGCTTCGGCATGGGCGCGCAGGGTTTCGTCGCTGAGGCTTCCGGTGGCCATCAGCCGAAGCACCTCCCACAAACCGGCGTCGGCCAGAAGCCGGTCGAGTGGGTCGCGGGCCTCGGCGCGCAGATGTGCCGCGATGATGTGACCGGCCACCGCGTCCGGCGTGTCGTGATCCTCGACGAGATCGGCGTTGACAAGCGTTGTGCCGCCGGTCAGCCGCAGCGCGTCACGGACACCGCTGCGCACTACCACGAGCCGTGCGCGCCCATCTTCCGGCGGCAGCCGCTGTTCCAGAGCGGCGACTGCACCCGCGCCGCCCGGCGTCCGGCAGGGCGGCCCTGTCACCCGGAAGACGTGATCGAGCAACGCCTGCCCAATCTCGGTGCGCTTGGCCTCTGGCACGACGCGCAACGCGTGATCGCGCGCTGCCCCCGGGAGCCAGAGCGTGACAACCAGAACCACCGCCAGAAGGCTCACCGCCATCCCGGCAAAGCGCAGGCGCCCGGGTCTTGGCCGTTGGCGCGCGATGGCGGTGCGCAGCATCTCGATGGCGGCAATCATCTCGTCCTCGCCCTCGGCGATCTCCAGCGTCTCGCCGGGATCGGCATCGGGGTGATAGAGCGCAGGGGACGCACCGGGATTTGCACGGGCTATGGCCGCCAGTGACCAGTGCGCCTGCACACGGTCGCGCATATCGGTGATGGTGAGCGTCGCCTCGCCGAGCGACACGACGACATCGAGCCGCTGTGCGCCCGGCTCAGGCCGCCACAGCCCCGCCGCTTCGAGCCGCTGGTATTTCCGGAGTGCCGTTCTTCTCATGTGCCGGGCTGCCCTGCCTCGTTCGCGTGAGCGTAGCACGGTGCGGCACATGGCGGCAATTGCTCGACGTGCCCGCATGCGGGCGATATGGAAGAAGGCACCACAACCCCGGAGTCGACCGCCATGAAAATCGCCACCGCCGCCTATCCCCTCGATCCGTTCAGCCAATGGGCGGAGTATGCCGCGAAGCTGTCGGACTGGGTGGGCCGGGCGGCGGCCGAAGGTGCCGATCTCGCCGTCTTTCCCGAATACGGGGCGATGGAGCTTGCGATGCTCTCGGGCGCGGAGGCCGCGGGTGACCTGGAGCGGTCGTTGCACGCAGTCGATGCCGCGATGACGGATGCGGGCGATCTTCATGCCGATCTGGCTGCGCACCACGGGCTGCATATCCTCGGTGCATCGGCCCCGGTCTTCGATTCCGCACTCGGCGACCGGCCTGTCAATCGCGCCACGCTCTATACCCCGACCGGCGCGCGTGGGCATCAGGACAAGCAGATCATGACGCGCTTCGAGCGCGAGGAGTGGGGCGTGGCGCCCGGCGGGCCGCTGCGGCTCTTCGACACTGCGCTTGGGAAAATCGGCGTGCTGATCTGCTATGACTGCGAGTTTCCCCTGCTGGGCCGCGCGCTGAGCGACGCCGACCTGATCCTCGCCCCGTCCTGCACCGAGGCGCTCACCGGCTATTCCCGCGTTCGCATCGGTGCGATGGCCCGCGCGCTCGAGGCGCAATGCGTCACCGTCATGGCCTCGACGGTGGGGGATGCGGCCTGGTCACCGGCGGTTGATGCCAATACCGGCATGGGCGGCATCTTCGGCCCGCCCGATACCGGCTTTCCGCCCACCGGTGTGATCGCCGAGGGCACGCTCAACCGCCCCGGATGGACCGTGGCAGAGGTGGACCTCGGCACCGTTGCCCATGTGCGCGCCGATGGCGTCGTGCTCAACCGCCGTCACTGGGATGATCAGACCGGTCGTGACGCCACGGTCACACCCGAGCGCCTGCGCTGATTAGACCTTGAAAATCGCCGGAAACGGGCGCATTTAAAGGCGCGTTCCGCACGAGGGCGGAATCTATGTGCAAGGAGAGACCATGGCCAAGGAAGACACGCTCGAATTTCCCGGTGTCGTCAAGGAACTCCTGCCGAACGCGACATTCAGGGTCGAGCTTGAGAACGGCCATGAGATCATCGCGCACACGGCAGGCAAGATGCGCAAGAACCGGATCCGGGTTCTTGCGGGTGACAAGGTGCAGGTGGAAATGACACCCTATGACCTGACCAAGGGCCGGATCAATTACCGCTTCAAGTAAGCGCGGTTCGATGCGCTTGATCCTCGGCTCGGGCAGCCCGCGCCGCCGTGACCTGCTGGCGCAGATCGGCGTGATCGCCGATGCGATCCGCCCGCCCGAGATCGACGAGACCCCCGGTAAGGGTGAGTTGCCCCGCCCCTATTGCGCGCGCATGGCCCGGGAAAAGGCGCGGGCCGTCGAAGCCGACACGGATGACATCGTGCTTGCTGCCGATACCACTGTCGCCATGGGCCGCCGCATCCTCGGCAAGCCCGCCGATGTGGGCGAGGCGGCGCAATTCCTCCACGCGCTCTCGGGGCGGCGGCACCGGGTCATCACCGCGGTGGCGGTGCGGCGCGACGGGCGGCTGTGGCAGCGCGACGTGGTGAGCGCGGTGAAGATCAAGCGGCTCTCGGACGAGGAGATCAACGCCTACCTCATCTCCGGCGAGTGGCAGGGCAAGGCGGGCGGCTATGGCATCCAGGGCATGGCCGGGGCGTTTGCGGCGTGGATATCGGGATCGTTCACAGGCATCGTCGGGCTGCCGCTGACTGAAACCGCCGGGCTGTTGCAGGCCGCAGGCTACCCAATGTGGAAGGCCGACGCATGACGGAACGCATCACTGTCGCGCTCGATCACCTTGGCGGTCGCGAGGCGGCGGCGCTGATGCATGGTGGTCGGCTCGAGGATCTTCTCATCGACGGTGAAACTCCCCGTCCGGGCACCATCTATCGCGCCATCGCGGACCGCCCGGTCAAGGGGCAGGGCGGCCTGTTCCTGCGCACGCCTGATGGCAATGCCTTCCTGCGGCAGGTCAAGGGGATTACACCCGGACAGGCGCTGCTCGTCCAGGTGACGGGTCATGCCGAGCCGGGAAAGGCAATCCCGGTCACCGCGCGGGTACTCTTCAAGAGCCGGTATGCCATCGTCACCCCCGAGGCGCCGGGGCAGAACGTCTCGCGCGCGATCCGCGATGAGGACGAGCGCGCGCGGCTCCACGCGATTGCGGCGGAGGCAATGGGCGGGAGTAGCATGGGGCTGATCCTGCGCTCGGCCTGCGAGAGCGCCGGGGATGACGAGATCGCCGCCGATATCGCGCAGATGCGCGAGGTGGCCGAGGCGGTGAAGAGCGACGCCGAGGGGCGTGGGCCGGAAAAGCTGCTCGAGGGGGATGGTCCCCATGCCCGCGCGTGGCGCGACTGGCCGCTGCCCGACGAGCTGGGCCGCGAGCCCGGCTGTTTCGAAGAGTTCGGGGTTCTCGAGCGGATCGACGATCTATGCACGCCGAGGATGACCCTGCCGGGTGGCGCGAGTGCCTTTGTCGAGCCGACGCGCGCGCTCATCGCGGTGGATGTGAACACCGGCACCGACACGAGCCCCGCTGCCGGTCTCAAGGCCAACCTTGCGCTGGCGCGCGACCTGCCGCGGCAGTTGCGGCTGCGGGGCCTCGGCGGGCAAATCACGCTCGACCTCGCGCCGATGCCGAAGAAAGACCGCCGCGTGTTCGAGGACGCGCTGCGCGCCGCGTTCCGCCGCGACGAGGTGGAGACGGTTCTGGCCGGATGGACCCCGCTCGGCCATTACGAGTTGCAGCGACAGCGCGCGCGCATCCCGCTTGCCGAGGTGATGCGATGAGCTGTCCGATCTGCGGCAAGGCGACGGTGGCGCGCTATCGCCCGTTCTGCTCGCGCCGCTGCGCCGATATTGATCTTGGCAAGTGGTTCGCCGAGGGATACCGCGTGCCGTCTGACGATCCCGACGAGATCGCCGAGGCCGTGGAAGCGGCGGAAAACGAAGCGCAAAAACCGCACTGAAATCGCGCGAAGCCTCTGGACAGCCCGCCCACGCTCGCCTAAGACACGCCCACCCGAGGGCCAGACCCTCACCCGTGCCCGGGTAGCTCAGGGGTAGAGCAGTGGATTGAAAATCCTCGTGTCGGTGGTTCGATTCCGCCCCCGGGCACCATTAAATACAAACAAAATCATAGGTTTACGTAAAAATTCGCCTCTGACGCGGTAGCTAAGAGTTGCCTCGGGTATCGCTCGGGTATCATTTCTTGACTGACGAGCTCCTAAATCGAGCTCTGGGATCACGCGCTCCTATTGTTGGGATGCCAAGCAAACACCAAGCACCCTCTACCAGATTGATCAACTTGACAGGTTGAGCGACCGCTCTTCCGTGCGGACGTACACGGCATGGTTGCTCAGCGGGATGCCCATGTATAACTTGTATCTCAAGTGGCCTTTCTAGGTGTTCAGTCCCAGCATTTGGTGGATCGGATCGAGGATGAATCGATCTGGCTCTGAAGTCCAGATTTTGCAGATGTATTCGTAGGGTGTGAGACGCGCTGAGCGTCTTGAGTCTGCGAGCGAAGTGGTATGCGTCCATGAAGTCGGCGAGACGCTTTATCCAACGCCAGTCCGTTGCCCTGCTGACACCAAGCGCCCAAACGGCATCGTTGATACCACTTTCCAGACTGGAAGTGCCATTCAGATATGCCTGAACAAGCGGACGCAGCACGGTCGAGCCAACGTGGCCTTGGCTCGGGTCGGCCGACTTGAGTCACCCAGACACATCTATGCGCAACGAATCAGCCAGACGAGGCACGCTTTGAGCGTTCCGCCTTGATTGAGATCAATGTGCGGACGCAACGGAGGCCGTAGCGTCCGCTGAGGTTCAACCATTGCTTGTGGGCGCTTTAGCCGATCATAGCCGGTTCTCTCAATGTCGATCGACGTGTTTGGAGGGCGCCCCGTTTCCGGGGTCTCTTTGAGATCGAAGCCCAACAACGAGAGGAGGATCTGCCATGAAGTTACCACTTGCACCTATGATCGGGCTTGCCACGGGGGTTCTTGCAGCGCTCTCGCTTCCATCGAATGTCCGGGCGGAATCGGCGGTGGACTGGTCGGCGATCCCGACAACCACCCTTACGTTGTTTTACCCCGGGCAAAGCGGCTATGACTGGCTGCGCAGTTCCGACCACAAGCGGGCCTATTCAAAGGTGATCGAGGGCGATTCCTGCGTCTCCTGCCACGAAGGCGAGGAGAAGGATATTGGCCAGCTGATCGTCACGGGCGAGCGGCTTGAGCCCGATCCGATCGAGGGCAAGAACCCCACTGTCGACCTTGCCATGCAGGTCGCCTACGACGATGAAAACACCCACTTCCGGTTCCAGTGGAAGACCCAGATGGACCGCCCGGGCCAAATGCACAACTACATCCGCTACAACGGCGAGGCGTGGGAGTTCTACGGCAGCCACCGGGCGTCCTCGAAGGTACGCAGCGGCGAGCAGCCGCCGCTCTACGAGGACCGGCTGGCGATCATGGTCGATGACGGCTCGGTGCCGAATTTCGCCGCGCAGGGCTGCTGGCTTTCTTGCCACAACGGCATGCGCGACATGCCCGAGGAGGCGAGCAAGGACGACATCGCTTCAAACCCCATTCTGGGAAGCGAGGGCCTGAACAAGAGCGACATCCGCAAGTACCTGCCGCCCTCGCGCACCGATGAGGAGGCGAGCTGGGATGCGACGAAGCTCGCCGACGAGATCGCCGCGCTCAAGGCCGAGGGCAAGTTCGTCGACCTCATGCAGTGGCGGGCGGCGCGCAGCGCGCCGGTGGGCATGGCGGACGACGGCTATGTGCTTGAATATCGCCTGTTCGACGCCGGTAAAAACCCGTTCAGCTGGAACGTCGATCGCAAGACCATGACGCCGAAGTTCATGTTCGACGCCGAGAAAGTCGGCGTGAAGGCGATCACCGTCGATGACATCGGCGATCCTTCGAAGCCTTATGTGCTTATCCACGAGGAGAACGTCGTCGCCTACGATCCCGACGCGGACTGGAAGGCGGGTGACGTGCTTCCCGGTCGTTTGGTGAGCCGTGCCGGCGCCGAGGGCTCGGCCGCTGACAACGACCAGGTGACGAGCAAGTGGGAAGACGGTGTCTGGACGGTTGAGTGGACGCGCAAGCGGGACACTGGCCACCCGGAGGACGACAAGATCATCGAAGACGGCAAGGCCTACAACTTTGGCTTTGCGGTTCACGACGACAATGTCACCACTCGCTTCCACTACGTTGGCTTCCCGGTCTCCATAGGCTTCGGGGCCGAGGGTGATATCCAGGCAACGCCGCTTCAGTAAGCGGCTTGCCCCACGCATTTCGGGTTGGCGTCGCACCGGCACATGATGCAACGCCAGCCCGATCCCGGACAACTTCACAGGAAGGGGAGACGAGATGCGGCTCTGGAAATGGACAGGCGGGCTGACAGGCATCGCCGTGCTGGTCGGCATAGGTGTCGGGGTTGTCGTTGGCGCGCCAGCCGCCGATGGCGTCGACCGGTACTTTTCGTCGAACAAGTTCTGCGCACAGACCTGCCATGTAATGGAAGCGACAGTGGCAGTCGAACTGGCAGAATCCGCCCACGGGACCACCTTCTCCGGTGTCGTTCCGCAGTGCAAAGACTGCCATGTGTCCGAGGATCTGATCGGTGCCTACATCGATCACATCAAGGGGACGCGGGAGCTTTATGCCAACCTCATCCTGGGCATCGACACGGTAGAGGAGTTCGAGGAGGTTCGCTTTGATGCCGCGAACCGGGTGCGCATGCATCTTGTCAACAATGACAGCGAGAACTGCCGCTCCTGCCATGTGATGGAGAAAATCAAGCCCGAGCGCGTGCGCGGCCAGCGCCAACATGCCGAGGCACAGGAAAAGAACATCACCTGCATCGTGTGCCATTACGATCTGGTGCACAAGGAAACGGCGCTGTCCGAGGAGTTCGACGCCATCGTCAGTTCCTATTGATGAGGCGGGCCAAGATCGGTGCAGGCCTACACCGCCGATGATCCACCTCGCGGGCTGGCGTTGCGAGTGGCCTGCTGGACGAGGAGAAACTGATCCGGCCTGTGAAAAAGCCACCTGATGCCCAACCGAAATCTCGACCTTCCGCGGCACGCGGCGCAGCAATCACCCGGCAATCCAGGCAAGTCCCGACTGGCCGCGAGACGATTTCTCAGGGCCACGGTGAGAGGTGACCGGCTTGTCGTGCTTGCCTACTGGCCCCTGAAAGGCAGAATTCACGCTCGCGGTGAATGTTCGCTTCCACGGGCCACACCGCAGCATCTCATGGATGATGGAGGGGCAGGTCAGAGATCGTCTCGACCTCGGCGTGTGGCAAGTAGGGATAGCTGACCATGTCCAGCTTGGGCGGGCATCGGGTTGGGCGCGACATCGGTGACCAGCTGCACGTTCTCGCGCGCCGTCAGGCTGGCCACAAGGTTGTAGAACTGAAAAACGAACCCGACATGATCTCGCCGATAGAGGGTCAAATCCCGGTCCTTGAGCGA
>NZ_JBSXOE010000037.1:0-140034 GCF_056859295.1 Roseovarius sp. B-10
CAACGGTTCTTCAGGGCACTTTATTTCTGATTTCCCGAAAAACATGCAATCGGTGCGCTAGCTTAGCCAAATCGCCTGTCCGGGGGGCGGACATGCGATGGCGCGGCGGCCTTCGGCCTTGAATCCGCGCCGGGACCAGATCGTCCAACGTCCGCTCACGGCCAATACCGCCTGCGGCAAACCCGCCTCAGGCCACCCCTGCCCGAAGGCAATCATGGATATGCAAGAGACCGCGCAGCCGTCCCTCTTCTCCGACCACCAGAAGCGCGCCGATCTTGTGACGGTTCATCAGGCCGAGCGCCTCCGAGAGCAGCATCTCGGGTGTCGCGATGCGCGGATCGGGGGTCGCCACGGCTCCGGCTGTCCGCCCCATCAGCCCGTCGAGGTTGCGCCGCAGATCGCCGTCGGTGATGACCCCGCGCAGGCGGCCCTCCTCGACCACCGCTGCCACGCCGAAGCCCTTGGCGCTCATCTCCACCAGCGTCTCGCCCATGCCCGTGTCGGGGGCGACGACCGGCAGCGCATCGCCGACATGCATCACGTCGGACACCCGCAGGAACTGCGCCCCCAGCTTGCCGCCGGGGTGAAACACGTGGAACGCCTCCGCCGAGAAGCCGCGCGCCTCCATCAGCGCCACGGCGAGCGCGTCGCCCAGCGCCAGCGCGCAGGTGGTCGAGGTGGTGGGCGCCATGCCGATGGTGCAGGCCTCGGGCGCGTCGGGCAGGATCAGCGCCACCTCCGCCTGGCGCGCCAGCGTGCTGCCCGCCACCCGCGTGACCGCAATCACCGGGATGCCGAAGCGGCGGGTGTATTGCACGAGGTCCGACAATTCCCGTGTCTCGCCGGAATTCGACAAGAGGATGCAGACATCGCCGCCGGCCACCATGCCCAGGTCGCCGTGGCTCGCCTCGGCGGGATGCAGGAACAGCGCGGGCGTGCCGGTCGAGGCAAGCGTCGCCGCGATCTTGCGCGCCACGTGGCCCGATTTGCCCATGCCGGAAACCACCACCCGCCCCGGTGCATCCAGCACCAGCCGCACCGCGCGGGCAAAGCCCTCTGGCGGATCTTCGGCCATCGCGGCAAGCGCTGCCGCCTCCATGCGCAACACCCGGGCGGCCACGGCTCGCAGACGATCGCGCTCCGTCGCCCGCTCTGGCGTCATGTCGGATCGGGGACCATCGGATGCGCCCATCTGCCTGCCCTCCCAGCCGGTGCACCTCCCGCCATAGCGGCAGGCCGCGCCGGGGACAAGCCCGCCTGCACCGGGCACCGGCGCCTCAGCACCCCCTGCGGCAGACCACCGTGACCAGCGTGCGCCAGAAAAGATAGAGGTCGAGTCGCAGGCTCATCTCCGCGACATAGCGCAGATCCAGCGCCACCTTCTGCCGCGTGCCCTCGATGCAGTCGACATAACCAAGATCGGTCTGCGCCAGCCCGCTGATGCCGGGGCGCACGTCGTGGCGGCGGCGATAGCCGGGTATGCTGCGCACGTAGCGGCGCGCGTGGTGGAAATAATCGGGCCGTGGGCCGATCAGGCTCATCTCGCCGCGCAGCACGTTGACGACCTGCGGCAACTCGTCGATCCGGCTGCGCCGCAGGAACCGGCCCAGCGGCGTGATCCGCTCCTGCTCCAGCGGGTCGTCGGCGCGGCGCGTCACCCGCGCCACGGGCCGCATGGTGCGGAACTTGATGGCCCCGAACGCGCGGCAGGCGCGGCCCATGCGGGGCTGGATGAAAAAGACCGGACCACGGTTGAAGACCGGGTTGACCAGCACCAGCAACACGGCCACGACCGCCACCACCGGCAAGAGCAGAAGACTGACCGCGACATCCAGAACCGGCTTGATCCACCGTCGATATGCCCTGTCCCGAGGACGCGGTGACGGGACATGCTCTGCCAGGTGCGAATCGAAAACCTTGTACTTCAACCGAACATCCCCCTAAAGCCGCACCGACGCATCACTCTTAACGTGATTGAAAGTCACCTAATGCAACTTTAGGTTGCTTAGCATTTTACAACTTTCCCGAATAGAAAATTCTCTTCATATATTCTTGCGTTGCATTTCGAATACCGTTCTCATACCGCCGCGCGCGCCCTATCCATTCTGATAGTCGCTTGATCTCAGACGGTTTTTCCGGTTCCCGATGCCAGCCCAACTGCCCGGCAAGAAAATGCCAGCCGTGCCCCCCTTGCATCCGCCGCGCGGCCCGCCTAAGCCCCGCCCATGACCGCGATCTTCGACGAGGGGCCGCCGCCGCCCTGCCCCGCGCCCTTCAACCTTGCCGCGCATGTGCTGGCCGCCGCTGCGCGGCGACCGGACAAGGTGGCGCTGGCCGTGATCGGGCTGTCGGGCGCCGAGAGGTGGAGCTATGCGCGGCTCGAAGGGGCGGTGCGCGGCACCGCGACGGGGCTTCTCGCGCAGGGGCTCGCCCCCGGCGACCGGGTGCTGATGCGGCTGGGCAATACCGTGGAATTCCCGCTCACCTATCTCGGCGCGATCACCGCCGGGCTGGTGCCGGTGCCCACCTCCAGCCAGCTCACCGAGTCAGAGGTCGCGGGCGTGATCGCCACGACCGAACCGCGGCTGATCCTGCGGGGCGGCGGCATCGCCTGCCCCGACGACACCGGCCTGCCGGTGCTGGACGAGGCCGCGCTCGACGCCATGCGCGAGCTGCCCCCCGCCGACTGGCACATTGGCGATCCCGACCGGCTCGCCTATGTCATCTACACCTCGGGCACCTCCGGCATCCCGCGCGCGGTGATGCACGCGCACCGCGCCATCGTCGCGCGCGAGATGATGCACGCGGGCTGGTATGGCCTGGCCGAGAGCGACCGGCTGTGCCACGCAGGTGCGTTCAACTGGACCTTTACCCTCGGTACCGGGCTGCTCGATCCGTGGCGCGCGGGCGCGACCGCGCTTATCCCCGCCGCCGGGGTGACACCCGCGCAATTGCCGCTGCTGCTCAAGCGCCACGACGCCACGCTCTTTGCCGCCGCCCCCGGCGTCTATCGCAAGATGCTGGCCACCGACACGGACCGACCGCCGCTGCCGCCCCTGCCGCGCCTGCGCCACGGGCTCGCCGCGGGCGAGAAGCTGTCGGACGCGATCCGCACCCGTTGGCACGAGGCCACCGGCACCACGATCCACGAGGCCTACGGCATGTCGGAATGCTCCACCTTCATTTCTGCCAGCCCCGACCGCCCGGCGCCGCCCGGCACGCTGGGCCGCCCGCAGCGGGGCCGTCGCGTTGCCATCGTCGACGCGGACGGAACGCCGGTGGCGCATGGCGAGGAGGGCACCATCGCCATCCACCGCGACGATCCCGGCCTGATGCTGGGCTACATGGGCGCGGCGCAGGCGACGGCAGAGAAATTCGCGGGCGAGTGGTTCCTCACCGGTGATCGCGGCACGATGGACGAGGACGGCGCCATCACCTACATGGGCCGCGCCGACGACATGATGAACGCGGGCGGCTATCGCGTCTCGCCCATCGAGGTCGAGGCGGCGCTCGGCCTCCATCCGGGCATCCACGAGGCCGCCGTCACCGACATCGAGGTGAAAGAGGATGCACGCCTCGTCATGGCCTTCTATACTGGCCCCGAACCGCTCGACCCTGCGGAGCTAGACGCCCATTGCCGCGCCCGGCTCGCGGCCTACAAATGCCCGCGCGGCTTCTTTCACGTCGAAAGCCTGCCCACGGGTGCCAACGGAAAACTCCTGCGCCGCGCCCTGCGGCCGATATACGAGGCCCTCAATGGTCCGGCTTGACATCATCTCCGACCCGATCTGCCCCTGGTGCTACATCGGCAAGACCCTGCTCGACCAGGCGCTCGCGCAGCGCCCCGATCACCCGTTCGAGATCCACTGGCAGCCGTTCCAGCTCAACCCCGACATGCCACCCGAGGGCATGGACCGTCGCGAATACCTGGAGGCCAAGTTCGGCGGACGCGAGGGCGCGGCGCGGGCCTACGCGCCGGTGCTGGAGCGCGCCGAGGCGGCGGGGCTCGACATCGACTTCGCGTCGATCCCGCGCACGCCCAACACGATCGACGCGCACCGCCTGCTGCACTGGTCCGAGGTCGAGGAATGCCAGACGCCGATGGCGATGGCGCTGTTCCGCGCCTATTTCCACGAGGGGCGCGACATTTCCGACCACGAGGTGCTGGCCGATCTGGCCGACGGGCTGGGGCTCGACGCGGCCCTTGTCGCGCGGCTTCTGGCCTCGGATGCCGACCGCGAGGAGGTCGCCGCTCGCGATGCGCAGTTCCGCCAGATGGGCGTGACCGGCGTGCCCACCTTCATCGTGGCCGGCCAGCACGCGGTGCCCGGCTGCCAGCCGCCCGAAATGTGGCTGCAGGTGATCGACGACATCGCCCGGCAGGCGGTGAACGGCGCGGGCTGAGAGCGATGCGCGCGCGCACGCTTCTCGCCCTGCTCGCCGCCGTGATCGTCGGCGGCACCGTGTTTTTCCGCCTCGTCGAGGGGTGGAGCTGGCTCGACAGCTATTTCTTCACCGTGGTCACGCTCTCGACCGTCGGCTATGGCAACCTCGTGCCGGCCACGGTCGCGGGCAAGATCGGCACCACCGTGTTCATCATCGCCGGTCTCGGTATCTTCGCCGCGGCAATCCAGCGCTTCGGCTTTCACGCCATTGCCCGCCACCGCCGCGACAGCGAGGAGGAAGCCGAGGCCCGCCACAGCCTCGCCGCCCAGCGCAGCAAGAAGAAATGACCGCCCCGCAGCCCCCCGCGCGCCCCATGCCGCCGCGCGCGGAATTCATCGCGCTGATGGCGATGATGGCCGCCTCGGTGGCGTTCTCGATCGACGCGATGCTTCCCGGTCTGTCGGCCATCGCCACCGATCTCAGCCCCGCCGCACCAAACCGGGCGCAGCTTGTCGTCACCGCCTTTCTGGCCGGGCTGGGGCTGGGCACGCTGATCGCCGGGCCGCTCTCGGACAGCTATGGCCGCCGCCCGGTGATCCTCGGCGGGGCCGCGATCTACATCGGCGGCGCGGCGCTGGCGGTCATGGCGCAATCGCTCGACACGCTGCTCGCGGCGCGGGCGGTTCAGGGCTTGGGTGCGGCGGCGTTCCGCATCGTGGCGCTGGCGATCATCCGCGATGTCGCCTCGGGGCGCGACATGGCGCGGCTCATGTCCTTCGTGATGATGGTGTTCGCGCTCACCCCGGCGATGGCCCCGCTCATCGGCGCGGGGCTGATCGCGCTGGCGGGGTGGCGGGCGGTGTTCGCGGCCTTCATCCTCTTCGCGCTCATCCTCTCGACATGGATGATGCTGCGCCTGCCAGAGCCGCTGCCATCCGCGCGCCGCAGCCCGTTCCGCCTGCGCCCGCTCGTGCGCGCCCTGCGCGCGGTGGTGGCCCACCCCGTCACCCGCCGCGCCATCGCGGTGCAGATGCTGGCGATGACCACGCTCTTTACCTCGCTCAGCGTGGTGCAGCCGACGTTTGACATGACCTTCGGGCGCGGCGTGGAATTTCCCTTCTGGTTCTTTGGCATGGCGCTGGTGGCGGGCAGCGGCAGCCTGGTGAACGCGCGGCTCGTGGTCCGCTTTGGCATGGTGCGGATGGTGCGCGCGGCGCTCACGGTGCAGGTGGCGCTCACCTCTCTGGCGATCCTCGCATGGGTCACGGGGCTGCCGCCCGGACCGCAATTCGCCGTGTTCCTCGTCTGGCAGACGGGGGTTTTCATGCAGGCGGGATTCACCCTGGGCAATCTCAACGCGCTGGCGATGGCGCCGATGGGAAGTGTCGCGGGCATGGCGGCGAGCGTGACCGGCGCGGTCGCCACGCTGGGCAGCGTGGCGCTCGCCATCCCCATCGGCCAGCAATTCGACGGCACGCCGATGCCCGCGCACCTGGGCGTGCTGGCGGCGGTGCTGGCGGGGCTGGCGCTGCTGCACGGGCTGCGCGGCACGGCGGCGGAGGCGGTTTGATGACGGGTTTGGCGGCCGGGCGGGCGTTGCGAATGGCCTTGAGCGGACGTTCAGGCCTTAGTGAAAATGCGCGGAATCAAGGCGTGCTTGCACGCCGCCGCGCATCGCCGGGCCGCCCCCACGGCACGGCGATTTGGCTACAACCTGCGCGCCGCTGAAGTCTTTTTCGGATTTGGCCGCCATTAAGCACGCTAGCAAGACCGTCGGATCGCCGCGCCGCGGCCCGTCGATGCGCGGCTAACCGCAACGTCCCCTCAAGCCCAATAACCCGCCACCGCACCCGACAACGCATATCGTGTGTCGCAAGGTGGCGCCGGAGCCCCTTCCGCGCATTTCTTTATGTATACCGTCGCATACTATCTTTCCCACGCCGCGCTTTTCCGCTATGAGGCGCCCAAGCGGACGAGTCGTCCGGACCGCACCGGATCGCAAGGAGGAGCCCAGAGATGGCCAACACCGACATTCCCGACATCATCTACACCAAGGTGGACGAAGCGCCCGAGCTCGCCTCGGCCTCGCTCCTGCCGATCATCCGCCACTTCGCATCCGCCGCGGGCATCACGGTCGAGACCCGCGACATCTCGCTCGCCGGGCGCATCCTCGCCGCCTTTCCCGACCACCTGACCGCGGATCAGCGCCAGCCCGACCACCTCAAGGCCCTGGGCGAGATCGTCAAGACGCCGGGCGCCAACGTCATCAAGCTGCCCAACATCTCTGCCTCCGAGCCGCAGCTCGTGGCGGCAATCCGCGAATTGCAGGGCCAGGGCTACGCGCTGCCCGATTACCCCTACGATCCGACCACCGAGGACGAGAAAGCCGTCCGCGCGCGCTATGACGCGCTCAAGGGATCGGCGGTCAACCCGGTGCTGCGCGAGGGCAATTCCGACCGCCGCGCCGCCCCCGCGGTCAAGAAATACGCGCAAGCCAATCCCCACCGCATGGGCGAGTGGACACCCGACAGCAAGACCCGCGTCGCCACCATGTCGGCGGGCGATTTCTTCTCCAACGAGCGCTCTGCCACCTTGCCCAAGGCGACCGGCGCGAAGATCGTGCTGGAGACGGCAGACGGCGAAACCGTGCTCAAGGACGGGCTGAGCTACCCCGAGGGCACCGTGGTCGATGCCACCTACATGAGTGCGCGCGCCCTCGACGCCTTCCTCGCCGAGGAGATCGACAAGACCAAATCCGAGGGCATCCTGTTTTCCCTGCACATGAAGGCCACGATGATGAAGGTCTCGGACCCGATCATCTTCGGCCACGCGGTGCGGCAGTTCCTCGCGCCCGTGTTCGAACAGTATGGCGACGAGATGAAATCGCTCGGCGTCTCGCCCAATGCCGGGCTCGGCGACCTGTTGGAGCGCGTCAAGGACCGCAAGGATATCCTCCAGGCCATCGACGCCTGCATGGCCGACCGCCCGGCGATGTACATGGTCGATTCCGACCGTGGCATCACCAACCTGCACGTGCCATCGGATGTCATCATCGACGCCTCGATGCCCGCCCTCATCCGGGGCGGTGGCAAGGGCTGGGGCCCGGACAACAAGGAACATGACGCCGTCTGCGTCATCCCCGACAGCAGCTACGCGCCGGTCTATGACGAGGCGATCAGGTTCTTCAAGGAGAACGGAAAACTGAATCCCGCCACCGCCGGAACGGTGCAGAATATCGGCCTCATGGCGCAGAAGGCCGAGGAATACGGCTCGCATCCAACCACCTTCGAGATGCCCGAGGGCGGCACCGTGAAGATGGTGCTCGACGATGGCACCGTGCTGCATCAGCATGAGGTCGAGGCGGGCGACATCTGGCGCTCGGCCTCGGCGCGCAAGGCGCCCATCGAGGATTGGGTGAACCTCGCCATCGCCCGGCAAAAGGAGACGGGCTATCGCGCGATCTTCTGGCTGGACGCGGCCCGCGCCCATGATGCCGAGTTGATCTCTTACGTGAAACCCATCCTCGAAGCCGCTGGCGTCACTGACAAATTCGAAATCATGGCCCCGCGCGAAGCAACCCGCGCATCGCTGGACACGATCACCAAGGGCGAGAACACCATCGCCATCACCGGCAACGTGCTGCGCGATTACCTGACCGACCTCTTCCCAATCCTCGAGCTGGCCACCTCGGCCAAGATGCTATCGATCGTCAAGCTGATGCAGGGCGGCGGGTTGTTCGAGACCGGCGCGGGCGGATCGGCCCCCAAGCATGTCCAGCAGCTTCAGGCCGAGAATCACCTGCGCTGGGATTCCTTGGGCGAATTCTGCGCGCTGGCCGAGAGCCTCAAGTTCCTCGCCCAGACCCACGACAACGCCCGCGCCCGCATCCTTGGAGAGGCGGTCGAGGCCGCAACGCAAGGCGTGCTCGACCACGACCGCTCGCCCTCGCGCAAGGTGGGCGAGCCCGACAACCGCGACAGCCACTACTGGTTCGCCCGCTACTGGGCCGAGGCGCTCGCCGCACAATCGGATGACGCAAGCCTCGCACAGGAATTCGCCCCGGTGGCCCGCGCGCTGGCCGAGGGCGAAGCGCAGATCACCGGCGAGCTGGCGGCGGCACAGGGCAGCCCGGCGGATATCGGCGGCTACTACCACCCCGACGCCGGGAAACTCGCCTCGGTGATGCGGCCCTCGGCGACGCTGAACGCGATCATCGGGTGAGGTGCGCGGTTGGGGGGCAGGTGATCGGTTTTGGCCTTGAGCTGCCGTTGCGATCTTACCCCCGCGCGGAGCAAAGGCGTGCTTGCACGCCGCCGCGCGAGCGCCTGACCGCCCCCTCGGGCGGGCGCTTCTGCAACGGTTCAAACAACGGAAATATAAGAGGTATCTTTCACCATAAATCGCAGAGCGTAACCCGTTTTGCGCCCACCCGGCGGTCGGGCGCTTGCGCAGCTCAGCGCTTGTTTCTCAACACCTGCTACAGGCCAATGCCGCCGCCCAACCCTTCCCGCACGACACCACCGCTGATATAGCCAGACCACACCCACCCCAACCGCGGAGCGCGCCCCATGTCCAAGATCAAGGTCGAGAACCCCATCGTCGAGATGGACGGCGACGAGATGACCCGCATTATCTGGGATTTCATCAAGCAGAAACTCATCCTCCCCTATCTCGACGTGGACTTGCTCTATTACGATCTCGGCATCGAAGAGCGTGACCGCACCGAGGATCAGGTCACCATCGACGCGGCGGAAAAGACCAAGGAGGTCGGCGTCGCCGTCAAATGCGCGACCATCACCCCCGACGAGGGTCGGGTCGAGGAATTCGGCCTGAAAAAGATGTGGCGCAGCCCCAACGGCACTATCCGCAACATCCTGGGCGGCGTGGTGTTCCGCGCGCCGATCATCTGCCGCAACGTGCCCCGCCTCGTGCCCGGCTGGACGCGCCCCATCGTGATCGGTCGCCATGCTTTCGGTGACCAGTACCGCGCCACGGACATGAAATTCCCCGGCCCCGGCACGCTCAGCATGAAATTCGTGGGCGAGGACGGCACCGTGATCGAGGAAGAGGTGTTCCGCGCCCCCTCGTCGGGCGTCTACATGGGCATGTACAATCTCGACGCCTCGATCATCGACTTCGCCCGCGCCTCGATGAACTACGCGCTGGACTTGGGCTGGCCACTCTATCTCAGCACCAAGAACACCATCCTCAAACAATATGACGGCCGCTTCATGGAGCTGTTCCAGAAGGTCTATGACGAGGAATTCGCCGAGAAATTCGAGGCCAAGGGCATCGAGTATCAGCACCGGCTGATCGACGACATGGTGGCCTGCGCGATGAAATGGAACGGCGGCTTCGTCTGGGCGTGCAAGAACTACGACGGCGACGTTCAGTCCGACACCGTCGCGCAGGGCTTCGGCTCGCTGGGGCTGATGACAAGCCAACTGCTCACCCCCGACGGCAAGATCATGGAGGCAGAGGCGGCGCACGGCACCGTCACCCGCCACTACCGCCAGCACCAGCGCGGCGAACAGACCTCGACCAATTCCACCGCCTCGATCTTCGCGTGGTCCGGCGGGCTGCGCCACCGCGCCAAGCTCGACGACAACGCCGCGCTTGCTCATTTCGCCGAGACGCTGGAACGGGTGGTGGTCGAGACCATCGAATCGGGCGACATGACCAAGGATCTCGCGCTTCTCGTCGGCCCCGACCAGGGCTGGCGCACCACGATGGGCTTTCTGGAGAAGATCGACGAGAACCTCGACGCAGCACTCGGAGGCTGAGCGCCCTTAGCGCCCCCGGTTTTGCGTTTTCGCGTGCATCTCCGCGATCATCCGGCTTGCCGTCCGCTCGAAAACGCAAGGGATGATCGCGTGGATCAACGCCGCGCCCCCGGCCGCGAACAGCCGCAGCGCAAACCACCCGGCAAAGGCGGCATGTTCGGTATAGCTCTCATCCACACTGCGCGGATGATCGAGAAAGAGCCTGCTCAGCATCACTTCTGTCCTCCTGTTCGGGTTTCGCGGACAGGGTAACGCGACAGCAGGGTGACATTGTCCCATTTTTCCTTCCCTGATCACTTTCCTTGGGAATATTTCCACAGTATCATCCAGATCATGAGCATCATTGACGATATCGACCGACGGATACTCGCCGAATTGCAGCGCGACGCGAGCCTCGCCCTCGACGCGCTGGGCGCAAGGGTCGGGCTGTCGCGCAATGCCTGCTGGCGGCGTGTCCGTGCGCTCGAATCCGCCGGCGTGATCCGCGCCCGCGTGGCGCTGCTCGATCCCGCACGCATCGGCCTGCCGCTCACCGTGTTCATGCAGTGCCGCGCCGGCGCCCATGACGCCGCCTGGCTCGACACCTTCGCCCGCACCATCGGCACGCTGCCGCAGGTACAGGGCGTGTGGCGCATGAGCGGCGATCTCGATTACCTGATCCGCGCGCAGGTGGCCGACATGGCCGATTACGACCGGCTCTACCGCGCGCTCATCGCGCGGGTGCCGATGGGCGACGTCTCGGCCAGCTTCGTGATGGAGGAAATCCGCGCCACCACCGAGTTCCCGCTCAACCACGCCTGAACAACCGCCCACCATTGTGACCGCGCAGAACCGTGCTAAGGTCACGCGCGGGCAATCAGGGGAATCGGAGCATGGCCTCTCGGGTGATCCCGGTCGATCCGTTCGACCTGGTGATTTTCGGCGGCACGGGCGATCTCGCGCGGCGCAAGATCCTGCCTGCGCTCTATCGCCGGTTCGTCGCCGGGCAGTTCGGGGCCGATACGCGGCTCACCGGCGCCGCCCGCAGCGAGATGGACAGCGACAGCTATCGCGCCATGGTGCGCGACGCCCTCGACGAGTTTGCCCCCGAGGCCGCCGCCGACACGTCCTGCCGCGATGCCTTTCTCGACATGCTCGCCTACGTGCAACTCGACGCGCGCGGCACCGAGGGCTGGGAGGCGCTCGCCGCCCGGATGCGCGCGGGCCGCATCCGGGCCTTCTATTTCTCCGTGGCCCCCGGCCTCTTCTGTGACCTGGCCGAGCGGTTGCACCACCACGGGCTCGCCGACGACCGCGCCCGCATCGTGGTGGAAAAACCCTTCGGCCACGATCTCGACAGCGCCCGCGCCCTCAACCGCACCCTCGCGCGGTATTTCGACGAGGGCCACATCTACCGGATCGACCATTATCTCGGCAAGGAGACGGTGCAGAACCTGATGGCGATCCGCTTCGGCAATGTCCTGTTCGAGCCGCTGTGGAACAGCCAGTATGTCGATCACATCCAGATCACCGTGGCCGAGAGCGTGGGCGTCGGCGGGCGCGGCGATTACTACGACCGCGTCGGCACCATGCGCGACATGGTCCAGAACCACCTGATGCAGCTCCTGTGCCTCATCGCGATGGAGCCGCCCGCCCGCTTTGCCCCCGATTCGGTGCGCGACGAAAAGCTCAAGGTCATCCGCGCCCTCGACCCGGTGGCGCGCGCCGACGCGGTGCGCGGACAATACGAGGGTGAGGGCGACCAGCCCGGCTACCGCGACCAGGTCGGCAATGCCGAGAGCACGACCGAAAGCTTCGTGGCGCTCAAGGTGCATGTCTCCAACTGGCGCTGGGCCGGCACCCCCTTCTACCTACGCACCGGCAAGCGACTGCGCGCGCGCACCAGCGAGATCGCGGTGGTGTTCAAGGACGCGCCGCACTCGATCTTCGGGGCCGAGGCCGGGCGCCACCGCAACATCCTGATAATCCGTCTCCAGCCCAACGAGGGGATCGAACTGGGCGTGACGATCAAGGAGCCGGGACCGGGCGGCATGCGCCTTGTCGACGTGCCCCTCGACATGACCTTCGCCGAGGCGCTGGGGCCGGAAGAGACCGATTTCCCCGACGCCTACGAACGGCTTATCATGGACGTGATCCGCGGCAACCAGACGCTGTTCATGCGCGGCGACGAGGTCGAGGCGGCCTGGGCCTGGGCCGACCCGATCATCGCCGGGTGGGACGCGGACGGCGAGGCCCCCCTGGCCTACGCCACCGGCTCGGCGGGACCCGAGGATGCCCTGATGCTCATGCACCGCGACGGGCGGCGCTGGCGGGAGATAAGACCATGAACCTGACCAAATACGCAGATGCCGAGATGATGGCGCTCGATCTCGCCAACCTGCTGGCCGGCGAATTGCGCACCGCGCTCGACCACAAGGACCGCGTGCTCTTCGTGGTGCCAGGCGGCACCACGCCAGGGCCCATATTCGATGCGCTCTGCGATACCGACCTCGAATGGGATCGCGTGGACGTGCTCTTGTCGGACGAACGCTGGCGGCCCGAGCTTCATATCCGCTCCAACACGCGGCTCATTCGCGCGCGTCTGCTGACCGGGCGCGCGGCGGCGGCGCGCTACCTGCCGCTCTATGCCCGCGCCGACACGCCCGAGGCGGTGCTCGCGGAACTGGAATCCAACATCGCCCCGGCCCTGCCCATCGACATCTGCCTGCTGGGCATGGGCGCGGACATGCACACCGCCTCGCTCATCCCCGGCGCCGACGGGCTCGAGGCGGCGCTCGACCCGGATGACGCTCCGATCCTCGCCCCGATCCGCGTGCGCGGCGAGGAAGAGCCCCGCGTCACCCTCACCGCGCGGGTGCTGACGGGCGCGATCAACACCCATGTCGTCATTACCGGCGAGAAAAAGCACCGCGCGATCGAGCGCGCGCGCCACCTGCGCGCGATCGAGGCCCCCGTTGCCGCCGTGCTCGATGGCGCGACAGTCCATTGGGCGCCGGAGGACTGAGGCCCATGTGGGACGAGGTGAGAGCGGCGGCCCACGCCGCCCGATCCCGCCGGATCACGGATCTTTTCGCCACCGACCCGGATCGCGCCGCGACCTTCTCGGTGGCCGCCGACGGGATGCTTCTCGACTGTTCCAAGACCACGATGACCTCGGCCGACCGCGACACGCTGCTCGGGCTCATCGACGCGCAGGGGCTGGCGGCGCGCCGCGACGCGATGTTCGCGGGACAGCCCGTCAACGAGACCGAGAACCGCGCCGTGCTGCACACCGCGCTGCGCGATCTCACCTCCGAGGCACTTACCCTCGCGGGCACCGACATCCTGTCCGATATCCGCGCCACCCGCGCCCGCATGGCGGCTTTTGCCGATCAGGTGCGCGCGGATGGCTGGCGGGACGTGGTCAATATCGGCATCGGCGGCTCGCATCTCGGCCCCGAAATGGCCACCCGCGCGCTCAGCCCCTACCATGACGGGCCGCGCTGCCATTTCGTCTCCAACGTCGACGGGGCCGACATCGCCGACACGCTTCAAGCGCTCAACCCGGCGCGCACGCTGTTCATCGTCGCCTCCAAGACCTTCACCACCGTCGAGACGATGACCAACGCCGCCACCGCCCGCGACTGGCTCGTCTCCCACGGGCGCGACGCGGGCGCGCAGATGGCCGCCGTCTCCTCGGCCACCGACGAGACCACGGAATGGGGGATCGACACGGCCCGCGTGTTCGGATTCGGCGATTACGTGGGCGGGCGTTACTCGGTCTGGGGGCCGGTGGGTCTCGCGCTGATGATCGCCATCGGGCCGCACCGGTTCGAGGAATTCCTCGCCGGGGCGGCGGCGATGGACGCCCATTTCCACACCGCACCGCCCGCGCGCAACATGCCGGTTATGCTGGCGCTCACCGGGCTCTGGCACCACCAGGGCTGCGGCCACGCCACCCGTGCGGTGCTGCCCTACGACCAGCGCCTCGCCCGGCTTCCCGCCTATCTCCAGCAACTCGAGATGGAATCCAACGGCAAGGGCGTCACCATGTCCGGCGCGCCGCCGCCCGCGCCCACCGGGCCGGTCGTCTGGGGCGAGCCGGGCACCGGCGGGCAGCACGCCTTCTACCAGCTCATTCACCAGGGCACGCAGGTGGTGCCCTGCGAATTCATGGTGGCCGCAGAGGGGCACGAGCCCGCCCTCGCCCATCACCACCGGCTTCTGGTGGCCAATTGCCTCGCACAATCCGAGGCGCTGATGCGCGGGCGCAGTGAGGCCGAGGCGCGCGAAATGCTGCGCGCCGCCGGGCTCACCGGCGCGGAACTCGACCGGCAGGCCGCGCACCGCGCGTTTCCGGGCAACCGCCCCTCCACCACGCTGGTCTACGACCGGCTCACCCCGCACCGGCTGGGCCAGATCATCGCGCTCTACGAGCACCGGGTTTTCGTCGAGGGGGTGGCGCTCGGGATCAACTCTTTCGACCAATGGGGGGTGGAACTGGGCAAGGCGCTCGCCACCGAGATGGCCCCGCTGATCGACGGCGCGGATGCGTCGGCCAAGGACGGCTCGACGCGCGCGCTGCTCGCGTTCTTGCGCAGGGCCGGTACTGATCGCTGATCTTCCTGGCCCGAGATGGACGCGCGGCCCCATCGCGCCCCCAGAGGAACTTCAACCATGAAGTAATGAAATGACGTTTCCTCTTGGCAAAAATTCGCGATTTCGTCATTTCCTTCCAAAGGGGCTTGCGATTTGGAATTGCCGTTCTGTAAAAGGCGATCTATCTTTACGCACTTATAGGAAAAAGAGGCACCTGAATGGCCAATCCAGATCTCAACGCGCTTTCCCTCAAGGAACTGCGGCAATTGCAAAAAGACGTGGCGCGCGCCATCAACAGCTACGAGGAACGGCAAAAGGCCGAGGCCCGCGCCAAGCTTGAGGCGATGGCCCATGAATTGGGTTATTCGCTGGCCGAACTGGCGCCATCGTCCAAATCCGGCGCCAAGGTTCCGAAATACTGCCACCCCGAGGATCCGCGCCTCACCTGGTCGGGTCGCGGGCGCAAACCGCGCTGGTTCACCGAGGCGATCGCCGCGGGCCATAGCCCCGACGACATGCTGATCGCCAAGCGCGGGTGAGCCCGCGCGTCGAAACGTGATCGCGGGGCATGCGCAAAACATTTGCCTTGGCGGGCCCGGCTTGCCAAGACTTGTGACATGACGCGCCCCGCTTTCCTCGCCCTCGCCGCGCTCCTCTGCGCCACCGCTGCCCTCGCAGAGCCGCGCGGCACGTTCCGCCACGCCCACAACGTGGGCTTCGGCGCACAGTCGAGCCTCGACCCGGCCTCCAAGGGCCGCGTCCTCCAGATCATCGAGAAAATCCAGAGCCGCCTTGTCCGCCCCGGGCGCGACGGCACCCCGGCGCCCGATCTCGCCACCCGGTGGTATCCCAACGAGGACGGCACCGTCTGGACCTTTCATATCCGCGAGGGCGTGCGTTTTCACGACGGCAGCACGCTCGACGCGGATGACGTGGTCTACTCCCTCGCCCGCGTCATCGACCCCGATTACGGAAGCCCCGCCCGCGCCGCCGTCAAGATGATCGAAACGGTCGAGGCCACCGGCCCGCACACCGTGCGTATGGCGCTATCCTCCACCTTCGCCGATTTCCCGCTGCAACTGATGGATCCCCGCCTGCGCATCATCCCCGACGGCTCGGGCGACACGGTGGACCAGACCGGCATCGGCACCGGGCCCTTCCGGGTGGAGAAATTCGACCCCGACGGCAACACCATTCTCACCGCCTATGACGCGTATTGGGAAGGGCCCCCCGCGCTGGAGCGGATCGAGGTGATCGGCGTGCCCGACGCGCAGGCGCGGCTACAGGCGTTCCTCTCGGGCCAGCTCGACATGGAGCGCGGGATCGCCCCGGTGCTGCGCCGCGCGCTCGACAAATCCCTGCGCTACCAGCTTCTCGAAATCCCCACCGGCAACTGGATGGGCCTCGTCTTCCGCGCCGATTACCCGCCCTTCGATGACGCCCGCGTGCGCCGCGCCCTGCGCATGGTGGTGGACCGCGAGGAAATGCTCGCCCTCGCCCTCGACGGTGGCGGCGTGCCGTCCTGCGACACGCCGGTGGCCCCCAATGATCAGTACCGCCTGACCATGTCCTGCCCGCCCGACCCCGAGCGCGCCCGCGAATTGCTGGCCGAGGCAGGCTACCCCGACGGCATCGACGTCAATATCCACGTCTCGTCGCTGGACCCGAGCTGGCCGGTGCTGGGCGTCGCGTTCCAGGAACAGGCCGCCGCCGCGGGCATCCGCGTCACGCTCGACAACGCCGCCGCCGATGGCTACTGGTCCAATGTCTGGATGAAGAAACCCGCCTTCGCCACCGCCTGGGGCGCCCGCCCCGCCGACCAGGTGCTCAACGAGGCGTTCCATTCCTCGGCCAAATGGAACGAGAGCCACTACCACGACCCCAAATTCGACCGCCTGTTAGAGGCCGCCCGCGCCGAGCTCGATTTCGACAAACGCCGCGCGCTCTATCACCGGGCGCAGCGCCGCCTGACAGAGAACTCCGGCACCCTCATCCCCTTCCACGTCACGCAACTGGTGGTGCTATCCAACCGCGTGACGCACTTTGACCCGGTGCAGAACGATGCCTTGCGGTGGCATCTGGTGTCGGTGGTGGATTGAGGGGGGATGATTTTGTCCGTACTCCCGGTAGTTAGGTGGCAACCGATGCCTTGAGGACGAAGTTGAACGCTGTTTAACACAAGGTTTCTGTTGCAAGTAAAGCTCGATTACTGACATCTAAGAAGGTAATGGCCAGAGAGCAGATTCCCATAACTCCAAGAGTCCTACGGTGGGCACGAGAAAGAGCACGCCTCTCAGTAGATGAGATGCGCGCCGAGTATCGTGACATAGAAGCGTGGGAAGAAGGTGAATCTTGTCCAACATATCCTCAGCTTGAACGGCTTTCGGAAACCTTAAAGGTGCCGGTCGCTGTGTTTTTCTTCCCCGAACCACCTGAGGTGCCGCCTATCCGGGAGTCCTTCCGGACCTTACCAGATGTGCAGTTCGACGCGCTGCCTAGAGACGTGCATTACCTACTGCGCAAGGCAAAGGCGCTTCAGATCAACCTTGCCGAGTTGAACGAGGGCAGGAATCCAGTTGATCATTTCATCCTTCACGATCTTCGCTTCGCGCCTGACATGGACATCCCAGCAATGGCGCAGCGAGTGCGTCACTATTTGGGCATAACGCTTAACACGCAAACAGGGTGGGCAGATACCGAAACTGCATTTTCGGCGTGGCGTGAAGCGTTGGAAGCTCGCGGTGTCGCAGTTTTTAAAGATGCTTTCAAGAATGACTTTTATTCTGGGTTCTGCTTATATGATGATACCTTTCCTTTGATTTATGTGAATAACTCCGTAAAGACACGGCAGATTTTTACTATTTTTCACGAATTGGCGCATCTTCTTTTTCATACGAGCGGAATCAATACGCTAAGCGATGAGCCTGACGATGAACTACCAATCCCAAACAGGCAGATCGAGATAGTTTGCAACCAATTCGCGGCTGAATTTTTACTCCCCGCAGCACAATTTGAAGCAGACATGCGAGATCTAAGACCGACAGAAGAAACGGCAGAGATTCTTGCAGATCGTTATCACGTTTCGCGAGAATCGATCTTTCGGCGCTTTTTGGACCGTGGAGATATCACTGTAAACCAATATCGGGACGCTGCTAATCGATGGATTGGGCAGCGCCAGAGAGGAAGTGGAGGGAACCATTACTGGACCAAGATAGCGTATCTCGGAACCAACTATATCGATCTAGCTTTTTCCCGTTACTATCAAAATCGCATCTCGGAACCGGAACTCGCCGACTACCTAGATACGAAAGTGAAAAACCTTCCGAAACTAGAAAGTTATTTTGCGAGGAAGGTCATTTAAATGTATGTTTTTGACACCTCTCCTTTATCAAACCTCTTTCGGCATTTCTACAGGCGAAGATTTCCAACTCTTTGGGAAAGTTTTGATGAACTCATCGCGAATGGTGACGTAACTTCCACGCGTGAAGTTAAGCGAGAGTTGGAGCGTTATGCTCACGTTAATGAAGATTGGATGCGTGACAATGCTGCCATCTTTACAACACCTACAGCAGCGGAAGGGGGAATCATCCGCAACATTTACGCTGTTCCCCATTTTCAACAGAATATTGAGCTAAAGAAAATTCAAAAAGGAGGGTTAAACGCTGATCCTTTTGTTGTTGCGAAAGCTCTCGTGGGGGAAGGGACGGTGGTCACGCTTGAAGGTGCTCCGCCCAACGCAGCGAAAATACCGAACATCTGCCGCCATTTTAACGTTCGCTGTCTAAATCTCGAGGAATTTATGGAAGAAGAAGGTTGGCAATTCTGACCTCACCCCAACGCCCCCTCCAAATCCCTGATCAAATCCCCCGAATCCTCGATCCCCACCGACAACCTAATCAGCGTCTCCGGGATGCCCGAATGCGGCTCGATGCTGGCGCGGTGCTCGGCGAGGCTCTCGACGCCGCCCAGCGACGTCGCCCGGTGAAACAGCCGCAGCCGCCCCAGCACCTCCAGCGCGCGCGCACGGTCGCCCTTCACCATGAACGACAGCAGGTACCCGTACCCCCCGCGCATCTGCCGCGCGGCGACGTCATGCCCCGTATGCTCCGCCAGCCCCGGATATAGCACCGCCGCCACCCCCTCATGCGCCGCCAGGTACTCCGCCACCGCCATCGCGTTGGCGCACATCCGCTCCACCCGCAGGGGCAATGTCCGCATCCCCCGCATCAACAGCCACGCCTCGAACGGCCCGATCACCGCGCCCGCATCATGCCGGTCGGTGGCGATCTCGGCCCACATCGGCAGCTTGGGATCACGGCACGACAGCACACCGCCCAAGACATCCGAATGCCCCCCCAGCGCCTTGGTCGCCGAATGCATCGACAGGTCGGCGCCGAGGTCCAGCGCCCGGGTCAGCACCGGCGTCGCTGCCGTGCCATCGACCACCAGCACCGCGCCCGCCTTGTGCGCCATCCCGGCGGCTGCGGCGATATCCACGGTCTTCAGCCACGGGTTCGACGGCGTCTCGATCCACACCATGTCGGCCGACGACCGGCACGCATTGGCCAGCGCGTGCGTGTCCGACGCGTCCACCTCGTCCAGTATGATCGCGCGGCGCACGCAATACGCGCGCACCCATTTCAGCGTGCCCCAGTAGATGCCATTCTGCATCACCACCCGCGCGCCCGACGGCAGCGCCCGGAACACCGCCGCCACCGCCGCCATACCGCTGGGAAACAGCAGGCTCGCCGCCGCCCCCTCCAGCGCGCGCACCACCTCCTCGGCCTGCCGCACGGTGTCGTTCTGGTCCCGGCCATAGGTGTTGTCGGGGCGCAACAGCGCGTTGTCGGCGCCGCGCAGGTAGGTGGTGGCAAGGCTGATCCCCGGCACCACGCCACCGGTCTGCGCATCCGCCGCGCCGCCTGCCTGCGCCGCGACGGTGGCGGGGCTCAATTTGCTGTCCTTCATGGCCGTTTTCGTCCTTTTATTGTTCGTTGTCTTTCAATGCGCACCAGCGCCGCTATCCCCCGCCCGGCGGCACCGCCGGGCAGCGCCTGCCTGCCCCCCGGCAGGCGCTTCAGACGTTACACCAGGTAGCAACGCCGCGCATTACTTGACCGCATCGCCGCTGGCACGGTTACGCCCGCGCGCCCGCCCAGGCGGGCGCTGCCCTCAGCACAACAGCACATCATGCCGCACTCTTTCACACCGCAAACAGCCGCCCCGGCCCCCAGCCCCGCGCCCGCTCGCCCGCGCCCGCCAGCCGCAGCATGTGCCAGAACATCGCCTGGTTCGAGGTCACCACCGGCTTGCCCAACGCCGCCTCCGCCTCGTCGATCACCGCCATGCTACGCAGGTTTGTGCACGAGGTGAACACCGCCTCTACCCCGGGCCGCGCGCCGACGTCCAGCATCCCGCGCAACGTGGCCGCCTCGGGGATGCGCCCCACGATCCGGTCGTCACTCTCGCCAAAGCTTTCCGAGGCCACCGCCTCGATCCCCGCCGCGCCCAGCGCCGCCTGCATGGGTGCCACCACCTCCGGCAGGTAGGGCGTGACCATGCCGATGCGATCCACCCCCAGCACCCCCAGCGCCGCGATCACCGCGCTCAGCGGGTCGGTCACCGGCGTTCCGGGATGCGCCTCGCCCACGCGCGCCGCCACCTCCGCAGGCCCGATCACCGTCGCGCCGGAGGTGCAGCCATACCCCACCGCCCCCAGCCCCGGCGGCAACAACGCCGCGCTGCGCGTCAGCTCCGGCGCCATATGCGCGAGGTCGTCGGGCGTGACATGGTCGCGCGCCGGGATACGGCTGTGCATCACATGCGCCGCGCGACCCGCGAACACCTGCCGCGCCTCCCATTCCAGCCCGGTATCCACGCTCAGCACGATCAGGCCCAGCCGCAGCCCGCCCCCCGGCCCCTCGTCAAGCGCGTAATCCATCTGCCCCTCCTTCCGCCCGGCTCAGCGTGCCGCCCGACACGGCGGCGCGCACGCCCGTGGTCCCCGGGCAGGACGTGGGCAACCCCCGCGCCACCCGCACCGCCAGATGCGCGAATGCCTGCGCCTCCAGCATATCACCATCGAGCCCCGCCTCCTCGACCGGCACCACCGGGCAATCCAGCGAGGCGCGCAGCATCTCCATCATCACCAGGTTCTTGCGCCCGCCCCCGGTCACCAGAACACGCGCGGGCGGCACCGGGCAATGCTCCATCCCGCGCATCACCGCCGACACCGCCATCGCCGTCAGCGTCGCCGCCGCGTCGGCATCGGGCAATTCGCCCACCAGCGCCACCATCGCGGCAAACGCGTCGCGGTCAAGCGATTTGGGCGGCATCCGCAGGAACCAGGGCTCGTCGAGGAACATCTCCAGCGCCCCCTGCGCCACCCGGCCCCGCCGCGCCAGCGCGCCGTCGCGGTCGCACTCTGCCCCCAGCCGCGCCTGCACCAGGTCGTTGATCGGCGCATTCGCCGGCCCGGTGTCAAAGGCCAGCAGCGCGCCCTCCTCCTCGGGCCGCGCACACCGCGGATCGACCCAGGTCAGGTTGCCCACCCCCCCGAGGTTGAGAAACGCCAGCGGCGCCCCGGCCCCGATCCATTTCGCGCAGGCGAAATGGTAGAACGGTGCCAGCGGCGCGCCCTCGCCGCCGAACCGCACATCGGCACTGCGGAAATCCCACACCACCGGCAGGCCCAGCATCTCCGCCAGCCGCGCGCCGTCCCCCGCCTGATGGGTGCCGCGCCCGCGCGGCTCGTGCGCCAGCGTCTGCCCGTGAAACCCCACCAGCGCGACGCCGTCAAAGCCGCGCAGCAACTCCGCATGCGCGTCCTCCACCACGCGCGCGGCGGCCTCGACCTCCGACCCCGCCCACTGCCCGAGTGCGCGGCGCAACACCGCGCGCTCAGTGTCCGAGTAGGGCCGGTATCCCACCGGGCCAAAGCCGTGGATCAGCTCGCCATCGGTCTCGATCATGGCGGCGTCCACCCCGTCCAGAGAGGTGCCCGACATCGCCCCAAGCGCCCGGATGCGCCCCGCCTTCAACATGGCCTTTTCCTTCGCCCCACGACTGCCTATACATGCCGCGCAAATCAAAGCGGGACAAGCGCCATGACCTACCACCCGAAATCCGATTTCATGCGCGTGATGATCGAGCGCGGCTTTCTCGCGGATTGCACCGATTACCAGGGGCTGGACGAGGCGCTCAGCGCGGGCGTGGTGCCCGCCTATATCGGGTTTGATGCCACCGCGCGGTCGCTGCATGTCGGCTCGCTCATCCAGATCATGATGCTGCGCTGGCTGCAAAAGACCGGACACAAGCCACTCACGCTGATGGGTGGCGGCACCACCAAGGTGGGCGATCCCTCGTTCCGCGCGGATGAGCGCCCGCTCTTGGACGATGCCGCGATCCAGGCCAATATCGACGGCATCCAGCGCGTGTTTGCCGCCTACATCACCTATGGCGATGGCCCCACCGATGCGCTGATGCTCAACAATGCCGAATGGCTCGACGGGCTGAAATACATCGAGTTCCTGCGTGACATCGGGCGGCATTTCTCGGTCAACCGGATGCTGGCCTTTGAATCGGTGAAATCGCGCCTCGACCGAGAGCAATCGCTGTCGTTCCTCGAATTCAACTACATGATCCTGCAGGCGTATGACTTTCTCGAACTCAACCGCCGTTATGGCTGCGTGTTGCAGATGGGCGGCTCGGACCAGTGGGGCAATATCGTCAACGGGATCGACCTCACGCGCCGCGTCCTCGACCACGAGATCTACGGCCTCACCTCGCCGCTGCTGACCACGGCGGACGGGCGCAAGATGGGAAAATCCGCCGATGGCGCGATCTGGCTCGATGCAGAAATGTGCAGCCCGTACCAGTTCTGGCAATTCTGGCGCAACACGATGGACGCCGACGTGGGCCGCTTCCTGCGGCTCTACACCGAATTGTCCCTCGACGAGTGCAACCGCTTGGGCGCGCTCGCGGGGTCAGAGATCAACGAGGCCAAGATCATCCTGGCCAACGAGGTGACGACGCTGCTGCACGGGGCCGAGGCCGCGCAGGCCGCCGAGGCCACGGCCCGCGAGGTGTTCGAGAAGGGCGGCGTCGGCGATGACCTGCCCACGCTCGACCTGAGCCGCGCCGAGGTGGCGAATGGCATCTCGGTGGTGCAACTCATCGTGCGCGCGGGGCTCGCCAAATCCGGCAAGGAGGCCAAGCGCCTCATCGCCGAGAACGGTGCCCGCCTCGACGACGCGCCGCTCACCGACGCGGGCCTCGTGCTCGACGCGGACGCGCTGTCCTCCCCGATCAAGCTATCGGCGGGCCGCAAGCGCCACGCCCTTGTGAAACTCACCGACTGATCCGCCCCGATTTCTTCAAAAGAAATCGGCCCGAAGTCTTTTCAAGACTTCGACCCCCGTCACGGCACCTTCACGAAACCCCGCTTGCACCCCCCGGGACAGCAGCCTATCCCTCCCGCCATGACCGATCACACCGCAGACGCCCCCGGCGGGATGGGCACGTTCGAGCGCTGGCTCTCGCTCTGGGTGGCGCTGGCCATGGGCGCGGGGCTGTTGCTGGGCAATCTCCTGCCGGGCGTCTTCCAGACCCTCGCCAGCGCCGAGATCGCCCGCGTCAACCTGCCCGTGGCGGTGCTTGTGTGGGCAATGGTTTACCCGATGATGGTGGGCGTCGATTTCGGCGCGCTGCGGCAGGTGGGCGAGCGGCCCAAGGGCCTCGTCATCACCCTGACGGTCAACTGGCTCATCAAGCCTTTCACCATGGCCGCACTTGGCGTGTTGTTCTTCAAACATGTCTTCGCCGGGCTGATCCCGCCCGAGGACGCGCAGGGCTATCTCGCGGGGCTGATCCTGCTCGGGGCCGCACCCTGCACCGCGATGGTCTTCGTCTGGTCACAGCTCACCCGTGGCGACGCCACCTATACCCTCGTGCAGGTCAGCGTGAACGACGTCATCATGGTGTTCGCCTTCGCGCCCATCGTGGCGCTGCTGCTGGGCGTGACCGACATCGCCGTACCGTGGGAGACGCTGCTGCTGTCGGTCCTGCTCTACATCCTCATCCCGCTCATCGCCGGGATCGCGACGCGCAGCCGTCTGATGCGGCAGGGGGGCGAGGCCGCGGTCGAGGAATTCCGCGCCCGCGTCAAGCCGATCACCATTCTCGGCTTGCTGGTCACGGTGCTGCTGCTCTTCGGCTTTCAGGGGCAGGTGATTATCGACACGCCGCTGGTGATCGCCCTCATCGCCGTGCCGCTGCTGTTGCAGAGCTACGGCATCTTCATCATAGCCTACGGTCTCGCCCGGGCGTGGCGCGTGCCCTTCAACGTCGCCGCGCCTTGCGCGCTCATCGGCACGTCGAATTTCTTCGAACTCGCGGTCGCCGTCGCGATCAGCCTGTTCGGTCTCGGCTCCGGTGCGGCGCTCGCCACCGTGGTCGGCGTTCTGGTCGAGGTGCCGGTGATGCTTTCGCTCGTGGCCTTCGCCAACCGCACGCGGCACTGGTTTCCAGCCGCTTGACGCACCGCGCGCCGCCGGCCGCGAACCTTGCGGTTCGCGTCCTGAACCTACAGGTTCGCGCGGCCCGCCAGCGCGTCATCCAGCACCTTTCGCACCGCCTCGGGCGGCACGTCCCCCGTGATGAAGGCGTCGCCGATGCCGCGCGCGAGGATGAACCGCAGGGTGCCATCCACCACCTTCTTGTCCTGCGCCATCAGCGACAACAGCCCCTCGGCATCCGGCAATTTTCCTGGAATATCCGACAGGTCGGCCTTCATCTTCATGTCGCGAAGATGGGCGCGCACGCGGCTCGGCTCCTCCTGCGCGCACAGCCCCAGCCGCGCAGACAACTCGAACGCCAGCGCGCAACCGATCGCCACGCCCTCGCCATGCAGCAATCGTGCCCCATCATATTGTGTCGCCGCCTCCAGCGCATGACAAAATGTATGGCCCAAGTTGAGCAAGGCCCGCTCGCCCTGCTCGGTCTCGTCGCGACTGACGATGCCTGCCTTCATCTCGACCGAGCGTTTCACAAGATGGAGGCGCGCCGCCATATCGCCCTCGGCGGCGGATGAGCCGTGCCCTTCAAGCCATTGAAAGAATTCGCTGTCTCCCAACAGACCGTATTTCACGACCTCGCCATATCCCGCCCGGTAGTCGCGCAGCGTCAGCGTGCCCAGCACCTCCGTATCCGCCAGCACGAGGCTCGGCTGATGAAACGCCCCGATCAGGTTCTTGCCCCTCGGCGAGTTGATCCCTGTCTTCCCCCCGACCGAGCTATCCACCTGCGCCAGCAGGCTCGTCGGCACCTGCACGAACCGCACCCCCCGCCGCAGGATCGCGGCGGCAAAGCCGACAAGGTCGCCGATCACCCCGCCGCCGAACGCCACGACCACGTCGCCGCGTTCGATCCGCTGCTCCAGAAGCCACTCGACGACGCGCTCCAGGTGCGGCCAAGATTTCGTCGCCTCGCCCGGTGGCAGGGTCAGTAAGTCAGATGAAATTCCTCTATTGTCCAGCCCCTTACGGAGTGTTTCCCAATGCAGTCCCGCCACCGTCTCGTCGCTCACCACGGCCACGTGCGGGCGCTGCAACAGCGGCCCGATGCGCGCGCCCGCCGCGCCGAGCAGCCCCGGCCCGATCACCACGTCATAGGCCCGCTCACCCAGTGGCACATGCACGGTTTCGATCATTTCTCCTCCTCCAGAATATCCGGTCGCGCGGCCAGCGCCGCCTCGACCTGCGCGGCCATGTCGTCGATCGCGTAGTCGCGATGTGCCTCTACTCGCACATCCGCCAGCGCATAGAGCGGTACGCGCGCCTCGTAGAGCTCGCGCAGCGTCTCTCGTGGATGAGCTGTGCGCAACAAGGGCCTGGTATTCTTTCCTTTTACCCGTGACCACAGCAGATCGAGCTCAGCATCCAGCCACACCGAAAGCCCCTTGCGCGCGATCATCTCACGGTTACGTTGCGCGAGAAAGGCACCGCCGCCGACCGACAGGATCGCCGGCGTCGCATCGAGCAACCGGTCGATCACCTCGCTCTCTCGGGCGCGAAAGAACTGCTCTCCATCCCTTTGAAATATCTCGGCAATTGTCATGTTGGCTGCCTTCTCGATCTCGACATCCGAGTCAAGAAACGGCACCCCCAAACGGGCCGCGAGCGCGCGCCCCACGGCGGTCTTGCCCGCGCCCATCATGCCGACGAGCACGATTGTTTTCTTCAGTTTCCAACGCTTGCCAGCCGCCACGCCCGGCGCTCCCTTGCCTCTTGGGGATATTTTGCACTCAATGGCGTGATCTTGCCGGAAATGCCAGCTATAAGTGGGAAAAATCACCCTCAGAGCACATGGACCGCCTCATGCTTCGCCTTATCAAATGGTTGTTCTACCTTGCAATTCTGGGGTTCATTGGGCTCGTGGCCTATGCCTATCTCGGCCCGTTCTTCGGTGCCGATTTCACCCCGACCCAAACCGAGACGCGGCAGGATATCATTCTTGAGATCGAGTAGCGCCTTTCTCGCCGCCCTTCTATGGTCCGGCACCGCCGCGGCACAGGCCCCACTCTCGGCCATCGACTGGCTCGACGAGATGGGCACCGCCGCCGTCACGCCCCCCGGTCCCGACGCACCGGACACCGCCGACCGCATCGCGCGGCCCGACGTCACGGTGACGCCACTCGGCGCGCAACGTGCGGATTCGGTTGGGCTTTTGCCGAGCACCACGACCGGCCTGCCGCGCACGCTCTGGGAGGCAAGCAACACCGCCATCCTCACCCGCTATCTCGAGCGGCTGCCCGAGCGCCCGCTCCCCGCGATGCGGGCGCTCTACTACACGCTGCTACTGGCCGAGGCCGACGCCCCCCCCGACAGTACCGGGGCCGCGTCGTTCCTGCACGCGCGCCTGGCGGCGCTGCGCCGGTTCGGCGCGGTCGAGCCCGCGCTGGCACTGGTCGAGCGCGCAGGCGGGTCGCGGCCGGGACTGTTCGACACCTGGCTCGACCTCGCGCTGCTCGACGGCCGCGAGGACCGGGCCTGCGCAGCACTCGCCGCCACGCCACACCTGAGCGATGATCCACGGTCGCGCATCTATTGCCTCGCCCGCGCGGGAGACTGGCAGACGGCGGCGCTGATCCTGCACGGGGCCGAGGCAAGCGGCGCGATCACCGAGCCGGACGTGACGCTCCTCGCGCTCCATCTCGAACCCGAACTCATCGAGGAGATCGCCCCGCCCGTGCCCCCCACCGAGATGACGCCGCTTCGATTTCGTCTCTACGAATCCATTGGCGCACCACTCGGCACACATGGCCTGCCGCGCGCCTATGCCATGGCCGACCTGCGCGGTACGGCGGGCTGGAAGGCCGAGATCGTCGCCGCCGAGCGGCTTGCGCAGACCGGGGCGCTCGCTGCTACACGGCTCTTCGGGCTCTACACGGCGCGCAAGCCCGCAGCCTCGGGCGGTGTGTGGGACCGCGTCGCCGCGGTACAGGCGCTCGACAGTGCGCTCGCGCCCGGTGGCGGGGCTGAAGCGCTGGCCAAGGCGCTGCCCGCCGTGTGGGAGGGTGCGCGTGCGCTTGGGCTGGAAACGGTGATGTCCGAGATTTTCGCCGAGCGCCTTCTCGCCGCCGCCCCCCTGCCCGACCCGCTCGCTGCGCGCGCTGCCGAGATGGTCCTTCTGTCGCCGCTCTACGAGCGCGCGAGAGAGATCGCGTCACCCTCCATGCGCGACAGGTTCCTCGCCGGGATCGCCGAGGGCACCCCGGGAAACGCGGATGCCGCCACCCGGATGCAATCGGCGATCGCCGCAGGATTTGCCGCCACCACTGCCGCCCCCGAGCATCAGCAGATGATCGCCGAGGGTCGGCTGGGCGAGGCGATCCTCGCCGCCGCCGCGCTGCTCGACCACGGTGCCGAGAGGGTTGCGCCCTCGTCGGTGGAGGCCGCGCTCGCCACCCTGCGCGCCGCCGGGCTAGAGGACACCGCGCGGCGCGCGGCCTTGCAGATCGTGCTACTCGGGCCGGACCAATGAACCTGGCCGAGAACCGCATCGACACCTTTCTCGAGGCGCAGGCCGCCGAACTGGGGGCCGCGCGCAACACGCTGATGGCTTATGGCCGCGACCTGCGCGCCTACGCAGGTTGGCTCATCACGCGGGGCGGGCGCGGCTTGCTGACGGCCACGCAGGCGGATGTCGAGGCCTATCTCGTGGCCTGCGATGCAGAGGGGCTGGCGCAGGCCACCCGCGCGCGGCGCCTGTCCTCGATCCGGCAATTCTACCGGTTCGCGGTGGATGAGGGCTGGCGCAGCGACAATCCCGCGATTCGCCTTCAGGGTCCGGGGCGCAGCCGGGCATTGCCACGCACGCTTACCGAGGGGCAGGTCGAGCGCCTGCTCGACGCCGCGCCGCAGGTCGGGCGCGGCGAAGTCGAACAGGTGCGCAACGGGGCCCTCATAGCGCTGCTATACGCCACGGGGATGCGGGTGAGCGAGCTCGTGGGCCTCCCGCTGGCCGCCGCACAGGGCGACCCCGAGATGCTGCTGGTGCGCGGCAAGGGCGGCAAGGAGCGGCTGGTGCCGCTGTCGCCGCCGGCGCGCGCGGCGCTCGCTGCGTGGCTCGTGGTGCGCGCCCGCGACAAGCGGCGCGCGGCTTCGCCCTGGCTGTTTCCGTCGTCTGGCCGCGCCGGGCACCTGACGCGGCATCGGTTCTATGGCCTCGTCAAGCAGATCGCCACCCGCGCGGGCATCGACCCCGACGCGGTCACGCCGCACCGGTTGCGCCATGCCTTTGCCACGCATCTGCTGGCGAACGGGGCCGATCTGCGGGTAATCCAGACGCTTCTGGGCCACGCCGATCTCGCCACCACCGAGATTTACACCCACGTACTCGACGCACGGCTGCGCGCGCTGGTGGAGGCGCATCACCCGCTCGGCACCATTCGCCGCAAGACTGACCCCAAGGGCTGAGCGCGCGCCTGCCGCCTTGATTGAGCCGCCCCGAGACCGCATAACCCCGCCATATCATCTCAAGGACGCTGACCCATGGACTCGCTCGCCGCCTATCTCGACCCGACCTTCTGGATCACCGTCGTGGCGATTCTCGGGCTGCTGGTGCTCTCGGGTTTTTTCTCGGGCAGCGAGACCGCGCTCACGGCAGCCTCGCGCGGCAAGCTGCGCGCACAGGCGGAAAAGGGCTCGCGCGGGGCGGAGACCGCACTCGGGATCACAGAGGACAACGAGCGCCTGATCGGCTCGGTTCTTCTCGGCAACAACCTCGTCAACATTCTGGCAGCCTCGCTGGCCACCGCCCTATTCACACGGCTCTTCGGCGAGAGCGGCGTAGCGCTGGCGACGCTGGTGATGACGCTTCTTGTGCTGATCTTCGCCGAGGTGCTGCCCAAGACCTATGCCATCACCAATGCCGAGTTGGCGGCGGCGCGCACCGCGCCGGTGATCGTCTGGGTGATCCGCGTCTTCGACCCAATCGTGTCCGCGGTGCGCTGGCTGGTGCGGCTGATCCTGCGCTGCGTCGGTGTGCAAACCGACCCCGACAGCCACATCCTCGCCGTGCGCGAGGAGATCGCCGGTGCGCTCTGGCTGGGGCAGTCCGAGGGCGTGGTCGAAAAGGAGGATCGCGACCGCATCCTGGGCGCGCTCGATCTCAGCGATCGCGCGGTCGAGGAGGTGATGATCCACCGCTCGCGCATCCAGATGCTCGACGTAGAGGCCCGCCCGCAGGATATCCTGTCGCAATGTCTTGCCAGCAACCACACGCGCCTGCCTCTCTATGAGGGCGATCCCGACAATATCGTCGGCATCGTCCACGCAAAGGACCTGCTGCGCGCCATCCACAAACTCGCCGTGGAGGGCGATAACAGCACCGGCGAACTCGACGATTTCGACGTGCGTACCATTGCGCGAGAGCCATATTTCATACCCGAGACGACCACGCTCGACGAGCAGATGCGCCAATTCTTGCGGATGCGGAGCCATTTCGCGTTGGTGGTGGACGAATATGGCGCGCTTCAGGGGCTGATCACGCTTGAAGACATCCTCGAGGAGATCGTCGGCGAGATCGTCGACGAGTTCGATGCCGAAACCGATCACCCGGTGCGCCGCGCCTCAGACGGCGACTATATCGTGGACGGGGCGATGACCATCCGCGACCTCAACCGCGCCACCGACTGGACCCTGCCCGACGACGCGGCCAACACCGTCGCGGGGCTGGTGATCCACGAGGCGCAGAGCATCCCCACGGTGGACCAGGTGTTCAGCTTCCACGGCTTTCGCTTCCAGGTCATGTCACGCAAGGATAACCGCATCACGAGGCTGAAGATCCGCAAACTGTGAGGGGGGCTTTTGGCCTGGAGGGGACGTTCGGGTCTTGAGCGATGAGCCGCGCAGCGCCCGACCGCCGGGTGGGCGCAGGTCGGTTTATGATATGCGATTTATGGTGCAAGATACCTCTTTTATTTCCGCGGCTTGCAGCGTTGCAAAAGCGCCCGCCCGAGGGGGCGGTCGGGCGCTGCGCGGCGGCGCGCAAGCGCGCCTTGATTCCGCGCAGGGCAGGAGGTGAATGGCAGCAACAGGCCATCCAGCAACTTTCCTTCCGTCCGCGCGCCTCACCCACCCGCCGGGAACACGAAACACCGGTCGCGGCGGATCATCAGCCACAGCGGCTTGCCCGGCTTGGGCAGGAACACGTTGGGCACGCTCGCCTTGATGAGCGAGCCGTCGTGGTCCATGCGAAACTCCACCAGGCTTTCCGACCCCATGAACCGCGCCCGCGTCACCACCCCGCGCGCAGGCGTGCCATCGAGCGGCGTGGGGTTGGGCCCGCGCCCGTTGCGGTCGAAATCGATCTTGATGTGCTGCGGACGGATCACGATCTCGACCACTTGCCCGTCCGGCACGCCAGGGGCGAGAAACTGGCCAAAGGGGGTCTCGGTCAACGCCCCGCGCACGGTGCCCCGGATCACGTTGATTTCGGAGAAGAACGCCATCGCGCTGCGATCCATCGGCGCGTTGTAGACGTTGTAGGGCGCGCCCTGCTGCACGATCCGCCCGTCGCGCATCAGCGCGATCTGATCCGCCATGCGCATCGCCTCTTCCGGCTCGTGCGTGACCAGCAGGACGGCGGTGTCCTCCTCGCGCAGGATGTCGAGCGTCTCGTCACGGATACCATCGCGCAGCCGGTTGTCGAGCCCCGAGAACGGCTCGTCCATCAGCATGATCCGCGGGCGCGGCGCCAGCGCACGCGCCAGCGCCACACGCTGCTGCTCGCCCCCCGAAAGCTCGTGGGGGAAGGCATCGATATGATGCGCCAGATGCACCCGCTCAAGCAGTTCGATCACCCGTGCGCGCCGCGCCCGTCTCGGCCCGTCGAGGCCAAATCCCACGTTATCGGCCACGCTCAGATGCGGAAACAACGCGAAATCCTGGAACATGAGGCCGATCCGCCGCCGCTCGGGTGGCACGCGGAAGATCGTGTCGCACACCAGCTTGCCATCGACATGGATCTCGCCCGCGTCCTGCATCTCGACGCCCGCGATCATCCGCAGGGTCGTCGACTTGCCGCAGCCCGACGGTCCCAGCAGGCACATCACCTGCCCCGGCAAGACCTGCAGCGATACGTCGTCTACCACCAGCCGCCCGTCATAGCGGCGCGTGACGTTCCTGATTTCCAGCCGGGGAGTGGGGCTTTGCACCGGTGTCTCTCGCCATCTATCCGACCGATTTGATCGGCCTTTGACCGCAGCCAATAGCAACCCCACCCCGCCCATGCAAGCACCGCCGCCCCTGCGCCGTTGACAGCATGGAATCGAAGTGCTTGTGTGCCCACGGATTTTTCATACCGGAGTTTGACTCATGCGATTTGTCACAGGTGCCGCTCTGGCGCTCAGCCTTGCGCTTCCCGCCCATGCCGAAACTGACCGCGAGGCACGGCTCGCGGTCGCGCGCGACTATGTCGAGGCCAGCATGGCCGACATGAACATCCAGGAGTTCATCCGCCAGATATGGCAGCCGATGGTGCAGCAGATGGCCGCCAACCGACAGGCGCTCTCGCCCGCGCAGGTGGCCGATATCGAGGCGCTCTTTTCCGAGGAGTTGACCGCGCCCCTCACCGAAGTCATGCGCCGCCAGGACGAGAACCTCGCCGATCTACTGACGCTTGAAGAATTGACGGCACTGCACGATTTCTACACTTCCGAGCACGGCGGCGAGGTAATGCGCAAGATGCCGCGGCTGGCACAGGCGCAACAGCCGATGATCTCCGCGGTGTTGCAGGACGCCATGCCGCGAATGATGCCCAGGATCGAGGAGATCACCACCCGCGCGCCCGAGGCGGATTAGACCCGCGCCAACACGGCCCGCGCCGCGCGCAATCCCGGGGCCTCGCCCCCCTCGCCGAGGCGCTGCATGGTGGTCTCCATCGCCGCTTCTTGCGCGTCCCGGTGCTCCATCACCTGCAAGAGCGCCGGCGCGATCGCCTCGGGGCGGCAGGCCCGGCCGATGAATTCCGGCACCGCGCGGGTCTCGCTCACGAGGTTGACGAGGGTGAGCGTATCCACCCGGATGAGCCGTGACAGGATCGCGCGGCTGAGCGGCGCCATATCGTAGGCGATCACCATCGGCGTGCGCGCATGCGCAAGCTCCAGCGACACGGTGCCCGACGCCGCGAGCGCCAGGTCAGCGGCGTGAAAGGCGCGGGCCTTCTCGGCGGCATGGTCGGGATCATCGGGCGACAGGATCAGCGGCTGCGCGGGCCAGTCCGCCACCGCCTCGCGCACCAGCGGCACCATCGCCGCGGTGGTGGGTAGCACCAGCCGCGCCTCGGGTCGCGCGTCCAGCACCCGCCGGAGCGCCGCGCCGAAAACCGGGGCGAGCCGCGTCACCTCGCCCCGCCGCGAACCCGGCAGCACCAGCAGGAGCGGCGCGTCGCCGATCCCGTGGCGCGCGCGGAACGCTGCCACCTCCGCCGCGTCGGGATGCGGCTCGGCCACCACCGGGTGGCCCACGAAATCGCAGGCCATGCCCGCGGCCTCCATCAGCGGCGGCTCGAACGGCAGAAGCGCCAGCACCTGATCGACATACTGCGCCATCCTTGCCGCGCGCCCCGCCCGCCAGGCCCAGACCGAGGGGGCGACGTAGTGCACGGTACGGATGGCCGGATTCGCGGCGCGCACCTGCCGCGCCACGCGCAGACCGAAATCCGGGCTGTCGATGGTCACCAGTACGTCCGGCGCGGTCTCCAGAACGGCGGCGACGGTCTGCGCGAGACGGCGGCGCAGGTGCAGGTAGCGCGGCAGTACCTCCGCCAGCCCCATCACGCTCAGATCGTCCATCGCGAACAGGCTGTCGAGTCCCTGCGCCTGCATCATCGACCCGCCCACGCCGAAGAATCGCGGCGTGGCGAGCGTCTTGAGACCGGACATCAGTGCGCCGCCCAGCCGATCGCCGGACGCCTCACCCGCGACGAGAAACACCTTCACCCCTGCCCCCCGGACGACCCGCCGTCGCGCACCCACAGGAACAGGCCCGCGCCCGCCAGCACCTCGATCACCCGCGCACGGTCGAGCACCATTACACCACCCGCTGCAATCACGATACCGGCAAGCCCTGCCTCGGCGGCGCGCGCGGCGGTATCGGGGCCGATCACCGGCATGTCCACGCGCATCTCCTGACGGGGCTTTGGCGCCTTGTATAGAAACGCGGGCGTGGCCTGCGCATCCGCCGCGCGCCGCCAGTCGACGGCTGCATCGAGCGCGAGGTCTAGCGGGTTAAACGCCCCCAGTGCGAGATCGGCCAGCATGGCGTCGGTGCCGCGCGCGTCCTCGCGTGCGACGACCGTGCCACCGCGCAGGACCACCGCCTGCCCGGTATCGCTGCGCCCCATCTCGGCGAGCGCGGCCTCGGCGGCGGGCAATGCGATCGCCACGCCCTCGGGCAACGTGCCGGTCAGAAGCCCCACCTCCGGCAACAGGTCCGGCGCGATATCCGCCGCGCCCACCACGGCGATCCCGGCCTCCTCGATGATCGCCACGATCTCGCGCAGGGTGCCGTCGTCGCCCTTGGCCATCGCTGCCGTCAGGCGTGGCACCAGCGGCGCGGTGGCCGCGTCGATGCGGCTCGGGTCCACCTCGGGCCGCCGCATGGCGCCCGCCATGCACAGCCGCGTCACCCCGCGCGCGCGCAGTTCCGCCAGCAAGCTGCCGAATGTCTCGAGCCGAAAGCCCAGCCGGGGCATATCGCCGGTGACCTGCGAGGGAAACTGCTCCACCTCGCACAGCACAGGCACCTCGCCCCGCGCCAGCAGCACCCGAACCAGGTGCGGCGGCACGCCGCCCTGCCCGGCGATAAGCGCGAGGCCCACCGGCCTAGCCCTGCCCGGGGGTGAGGTAGGAGCGGTCGGAATGCGCGGTCACGAAATTGACGATGCGGCGCACGTAATCGCTCGTTGTCTCCTCGCCCAGCCTGCGTGCGCGGTCCTGGAACGCGCCCTCGCCCTGCGCCAGCATCTGGAACGCGGCGCGCAGCGCGGTGATGTCGGCGCGCGGCACGCCGCGCCGCTTGAGCCCCACGAGGTTGAGCCCGTCGAGATAGCCGCGCGGCCCCTGCACCAGGCCATAGGGGATCACGTCGTTGGTCACCATCGTCACCGCCCCGATAATCGCGCCGCGGCCGATACGCACGAATTGATGGACCCCCGACAGCCCGCCGATGATGACATCGTCCTCCAGCACGCAATGCCCCGCGAGGGCCGCGTTGTTGACCACGATCACCCGGTCTCCGATCTGCACGTCATGGGCCACGTGACAGCCCGCCATGAACAGGCCGTCGTCGCCCACGCGCGTGACGCCGCCGCCGCCCTCGGTGCCGGTGTTCATGGTGACGTGCTCGCGGATACGGTTGCGCGCGCCGATCACCAGCCGCGTCTCCTCGCCACGGTACTTCAGATCTTGCGGAATCTCGCCGATGCAGGAGAACGGAAAAATCAGCGTGCCCTCACCGATCTCGGTCGCGCCGGTCACCACCACGTGGGACTTGAGCGTGACACCGGGAGCAAGCCGCACCCGCGGGCCGACATGACAGAACGGCCCGATCTGGCAGCCCTCCCCGATCTCGGCCCCCGGCTCGACCACCGCCGCCGGGTGGATCATCGTCTCGCTCATCGCGTCAATCCTTCGGCATGTCCATCATGGCGGTGAATTCCGCCTCGGCGGCCACTTCGCCCGCGACCGAGGCCACGCCCGCGAATTTCCAGACCTTGCCGCCCGGCTTGCCCCGGCGCGTCTCGACCTTGAGCTCCAGCACGTCGCCCGGCACCACCATGCGGCGGAACTTGGCCGTCTCGATGGCCATGAAATAGACCAGCATGTTGCGGTCCTCCAGACCCAGCGCACAGCCCACCATGACCGCAGCGGTCTGCGCCATCGCCTCGATGATGGTCACCCCCGGCATGATCGGGTGGCCCGGGAAATGGCCCTGGAAATGCGGCTCGTTCATCGAGACGTTCTTGAGGCCGCGCGCCGAGTTGAAGCCGTCGATATCGACCACACGATCCACCAGCAGGAACGGGTAGCGATGCGGGATAATCCGCTGGATCAGATGGATATCCGCGGATTTCAGCGGCTCGCTCATGGCACGTCCTCTCAAAGTTGCGACGCGCTGTCCCTAGCAAGTGCGCCCGCGCGGGGCAAGCGCGGCGCGCGGCTACTCCTGCGGCGCGTCGGGTGGCTCGGGGCCCTCGCCGATGCGGGCGTCGATGCGCGAAACGGCGATATCGGTCACGTCGGCCACCTCGGCGCGCAGGATCACGCTGCGCACATCCAGCAGCGCCACCGCATCCGCCTCGTTCAGGATCTCGCCCAGAACCGGCTGCACCACCCGCATGAACTGCACCGGCGCGAGATCACGCTGCCGTTCCAACTCGCGCGAGAGCCGCTCGCTCTCGCGGCGCAGTTGCGTCACCTTGGTATCGAACGCGTCGGCCATCTCGCGGAACTCGTCCGGCGGGGTGGTGGCGCGCAACTCCGTGAGCTTCTGCTCTTCGGCCTCGAGCTCGGCGGCCACGCGATCGTTGCGCGCGATCAACGCGTCACGCTCGGCCTCGATCCCGGCCTGGAGCTTCTGGCCATAGGCGGTTTCCGCCAGCAGCCGCTCGATGTCGATCACAAGCACATCGCTCTGCACGACGCCCAGTTGCTGCGCCCGCGCGGGCGCATCGGCGCCCCCCGAGAACAGGGCCAGAAACGTTGCGAGAAAGAGCCCCGCGCGCATGATCAAAAGTCGGTGCGAACCGTCAGGTTGAAGCTCTGCTCGAAATCGCCCGGCTCCTTCTTGAGTGCGTTGGAGAAGTTCATCCGCAGCGGCCCGAAGGGCGAGCTCCAGAACACCGACAGGCCGATGACGTGGCGTGGCTCGAACCCGGTGGCGGCGAGCGTGCCAACCGCCGCGCTCTTGTTGTCGACGCCCCAGATCGCGCCGACGTCGTAGAATGCGCCACCGGTGATACCGTATTCCTCCGGCAGGCCGATGGGGAATTCAGCCTCAAGCTTCAGCGCCGCGTAGTAGTCGCCGCCAAGATGCTCGTTGCCCTCGACCGGGCCCATCCCGTTGGGCTCGAACCCGCGGATCACCTGATCGTTGAAGCGGTTGAGGAATCGGCTGTTTTGCCCGCTGTTGAACTCGATCGCACCACCCTCGACGATGGCACGCAGCGTCACTTCCTCGTTGAGCACCGCGGTCTGTCCGACCAGCCGCAGGGTGGTCTTGATATACTCGTTATCCCCACCGAGCCCAGCCAGTTCCTGCCCGAAGGACAGAAGTATCCCCGAGTTGGGGTCGAGACCGGTGCGGCGCGTGTCAAAGCTGTAATCATAGCCCACGGCACTGGTCCAAAGGTCGCCCTGATTGATCTCGTTCTGGAGAATGCCACTGTTGCCGTTGTAGTCCGACATCTCCTCGTAGCGACCGTTGTAGAACAGGCCCAGACGTCCATTCTCGCCGGTGGGAAAGGTCAGGCTGGGGCGGAACACACCGATGGCGGTATCGAACAGGGCGTTGTCGCTGTCGGTCTCCTGGAACGCGAAGTCGAGCCCGAACGCCACGTCCCGCCCCAGGAAGGCGGGTTCGACGAAGCCGATGTTGTAGTTGAGCGTGTCGCCGGTGCCCAGGATGTTGAATTTGAGTTCCTGCCCCCGCCCGAGGAAATTGCGCTCGGACAGGCCGAATTGCAAACCCAGACCCGAATTGGTCGAGAAGCTGGCACCGACCGAAACAGAGCCGGTCGTGGTTTCCTCGACATCGGTCTCGATCACGACCTGGTCGGGGCGCGACCCCTCGCGCGCGTTGACATCGACATTCTCGAAGAAACGCAGCGCACGGATGCGCTCGGCCGCCTGCCGGATCGCGCGCGGATTGAACGGATCGCCCTCGGCGGTGTCGAACTGGCGCCGGATCACCCGGTCAAGCGTGGTGGTGTTGCCCTCGATATCAATACGCTCGACGAACACGCGCGGTCCCCGCTGGAGCACGAATTCAACGTCGAGCGTCAGCTCGCGGTCGTTGCGCGTCACCCGTGGCTCGACGCGCAGGAAATCCACGCCCTGCTTGACGCCCAGCCGCTCCATCCGGGCGATGGCATTTTCGACCACGTTAGGGGAGTAGACCACGCCAGAGCGCAGCTTGAGCGTGTCGTGATACGGCTCGGCCTCCACGCCGTCATACTCGCTCACCGTCGTCACCTCGCCAAAGCGGAACTGCTGCCCCTCTTCAACGTTAAAGGTAACGAAATAGCCGTCGCGTTCGCGCGCCAGCTCGGCATTGACGCCGGTCACGCGGAAATCGACATAGCCCCGCGAATTGTAGAAGTCCGTCAGCACCTGCCGGTCAAAGCTTATCCGATCCTCTACGAAGGTATCCCTGCTGATGATCGCACGCAAAAGCCCCGCCTGCTTGCTCTGGATCGCGCGGCGCAGGCGACGGTCGGAATAGACCCGGTTGCCGGAAAAGCCGATACGCTTGATCTCGATGGCGCCGCCCTCGAAAATCTCGAAAACGACGTCCACCCGGTTGTCGCTACGGCGGATCACCTTGGGCGTGACCCGCGCCGAGATGCGCCCGTTCTGGGCATAGGCCTCGGCGATGGTGGCGGCGTCGCGCTCGGCCTGCGCGGGGCTGAACACCTGCCGCGACCGGCTCTGGATAAAGCCCGACAGCTCCTCGTTCTTGAGCTTCTTGTTGCCCTCGAAGGCGATGCGGTTGATGGTCGGGAACTCGGTCACGCGAATGACCAGGCGATTGCCCTGCGGATCGAGCTCGACGGTCTCGAACAGGCCGGTATCGAGAATGCGCTGATAGGCAGCGTTGAGCTCGCCCGCGCTCACCGTCCCGCCCCGCGCGATCTCGGCATAGGACAGGATCGTATCGCCCTCGATCCGCTGATTGCCCTCGATTGCCACCTCGGTAAAGCGGTATTCTTGGGCCTGACCCTGCGAGGCAAGCCCGACCAAGGCGAGCGACAGCACCGCAACTAGGTGGAAAAGACCCTGCTTCAAAAAGGCGGCAAGCGGCCGTGCCGCGTCACAATCGCTCATCGGTCAAACCCAGTCAGACATCCCATTAACCGAAGTCACTACCCGGTCTGTCAGGGCTTGTCAAAACGCGAATGACCAGGTCACAGCGTGCCGAGATATCCCGCCGCCATCAGTGCCGCGGCCAACGTCGCGGCAAACAGCAACAGATCGGCATTGACGGCGACCAGCACGCTTGCGCCGCGATATGCGTCCCTGAGACTTGGCATGATCCGCTCCTTCGCGCATAATTCCGGACATTGCCGAGCTTGCCTGCCCGCAATGACGAATTTTTGCTCGAATCGTGGCAAGAATCGGGCGCGCACACCGTGTCAGCGCGCCGCCATGAACGCCGCGAGCCGCGCCAGCCCCTCCTCGATATCTGCGGTGGCGCGTGCATAGGAAAAGCGCAGCGTTCCCGCCCCGCGGCCGGGGTCGAAATCAAGCCCCGGTGTCACCGCGACGCCCGCGCGTTCGAGGATTTCGGCGGCCAGCGCGCGGCTGTCATCGGTCAGGTGGCGCACGTCGGCATAGACGTAGAATGCACCGTCGGGTGGCGCGATCCGGTCAAAGCCCGCCTTGGGCAGCCCCTCCAGCATCAATGCACGATTGCGGGCATAGACCGCCCGGTTGGCCTCCAGCTCCTCGTGGCAGTCCATCGCCGCCAGCGCCGCGATCTGGCTGGCATGTGGCGGGCAGATAAAGAGATTCTGCGCCAGCCGTTCGATAGTGCGCACGTGATCCTCGGGCACCACCATCCAGCCGATGCGCCAGCCGGTCATCGAAAAATACTTGGAGAAGGAATTGATGACGTAACAGTCGTCGGTGATCTCCAGCGCGCTCACCGCGCGGGCCTCGTAATGCAGGCCATGATAGATTTCGTCGCTGATGAATTGCCCCCCGGCCTGTTGCGTGGCGCCAATCAGCGCCGCCAGCCGGTCGCGGTCCAGCATCGTGCCCGATGGATTGCCCGGGCTCGCCACCAGCAGCCCTGCCAGATCGCGGCCCGCGAGGTCTCCGGGCACTGGTTGCAGGCGGTTTTCCGCCGACGTTTCGATATCGACGGGCACGAGGTCCAGCGCGCGCAGGATCTGGCGATAGCTTGGATAACCCGGAGCGCCGATTCCCACCCTGTCGCCCGCGTCGAAGAGCGCGGTGAAGGCAAGGATGAACGCCCCCGACGATCCCGGCGTGATGACCACGCGCGCGGGGTCGAGATCAACGCCATACCATTCGCCGTAATGCCGCGCGATGCGGGCACGCAGCTCCGGCAACCCCAGCGCCACTGTATAGCCGAGCGCGCCCGCCTCCATCGCCGCGGCCAGCGCCGCGCGCGCACCCGCAGGGGCCGGGGTGCCGGGCTGCCCCACCTCCATGTGGATGATCCGCCGCCCCGCCTCTTCGGCGCGGCGCGCGGCCTCCATGACGTCCATCACGATGAACGCATCGACCTTGGATCGGCGGGCACGGCGCATTACATTCCTCCTCGAACGGGTGCGGCACGCCTCCGTTTCACTGACAAAGGCAGGCAAGGTCAATGCAGCCAATCCGATTTATCGCCGCACTGCTGGTGCTGGTCCTGACGCTCGCCGCCCCGGCGCGCGCCGTCACGCTGTTGCGCGATCCCGATATCGAGCACGGGCTGAAGATGCTGGCCGAACCGGTGCTGCGTGCCGCCGGGCTCAGCCCCGAGCGGGTGGATATCCTTGTGCTCGACGCTCCCAGCCTCAATGCCTTCGTCGTCGATGCCAATTCCATCTTCCTGCATTCCGGGCTGATCCTGCGGATGGACAACCCGGCAATGCTGCAATCGGTGATCGCCCACGAGGCCGCGCATATCTCCAACGGCCACCTGATGCGCCGCCCCATCAACCTGCGCAACGCCCGCAACGCCGCCGCACTCGGCACGATCCTCGCGGGCATCGCGGGGGCCGCCGCGGGCAGCGGGGAATTCGCCGCCGGTGCGGCGGCGGGGATACAGGGCGCGGCGATGCGCAGCTTCTTCTCGCATACCCGCGCCGAGGAAAACGCCGCCGATACCAGCGGGATGCGCTATCTGAACAGCGCCGGCGTGAACCTCTCAGGCGCGGTGCAGGTGATGGATCTCTTCCGCGGACAGGAATCGCTGTCGCTGACGCGGCAGGACGCCTATGCGCGCACCCACCCATTATCGCGCGACCGGTTTCGCCGGGTACGCGCGCTGGCCGAGGCGCAATCGGGCGAGGCCAGGCCCGACCGCGAGGCCGAATACTGGTTTGCCCGCACCAAGGGCAAGCTCTCGGCCTTCCAGCGCTCGCCGAAATGGACGCTGACGCGCGCGGGCGAATCGGGCTTCGAGGATGTGCGCCTTATGCGACAGGCGGTGGCGTATCACCGCCTCTCTGATCTCGGTCGTGCGCTGCCGGCCATCGACGCGGCCGTCGCGCGGCGGCCCGATGATCCCTACCTGCACGAGTTGCGCGGCCAAATCCTGATGGAAAGCCGCCGGATCAAGCCTGCGGTCGCCGCCTATGCCCGCGCCGCGAACCTCGCGCCACGCGACGCGCTCATCCTCGGCGCCTACGGGCGCGCGCTGCTTGCCGACGGGCAGGTGCAGCAGGCCGCCCGCCGGCTCGAAGAGGCCCGCGCCCGCGACGGGCGCGACATCCGCGTGCTGCGCGACCTCGCTCAGGCCGAGGCGCAGATGGGCAATCGCGGCATGGCCTCTGTCCTCACCGCCGAGCGTTATGCGATGGCAGGCCGTCTCAAAGATGCTAGGATACACGCCGAACGCGCCAGCGGCCTGCTGCCTCGGGGCTCGCCAGGCTGGCAGCGCGCACAAGACATCCTTGCGGCCGCGGACGCCGCCGAGAAACGGAGAAAGTGACAAAGTGACCCTACCCTACCGACTCGTGACCGCCGCCCTGCTCTCGCTCGGCATGTCCCTGCCCGCCCATGCGCTCGACCTCGACAATCTGAGCAACGCCGACCGCGCGCTCCTGCGCAAGGAAATCCGCGCCTACCTGCTCGAGAACCCCGAAGTCATCATGGAGGCGGTGGCCGTTCTCGAGGAACGTCAGGCCACCGGTCAGGCAGAGGCGGATGTTCAACTCGTGCGCGCCAATGCCGAAGCGCTCTTCGACGCGCCCCATGACTGGGTCGGCGGCAACCCGGACGGCGACATCACACTGGTCGAGTTCATGGATTACAGATGCGGCTATTGCCGCCGGGCTTTCGAGGACGTGAAAAACCTCGTGAAAGAGGATGGCAACATCCGCTTCATCCTCAAGGAATTCCCGATCCTCGGCGAGGAATCGGTCGCCGCGTCGCGCTTTGCCATCGCCACGAAACAGGTGGCTGGCGACGACGCCTACAAATCCGTGCATGACGCGCTGATGACCTATAATGGCGCGATGAACGAGGCCGGGTTCACCCGCCTCGCCGACGCGCTCGGGCTCGACGCAAACGCCATCATCGCCGAGATGCAGAGCGACGCCGTGACCGAGGTGATCGCCGCCAACCACGCGCTTGGACAGCGCCTGCGCGTCAGCGGTACGCCCTCCTTCGTGATGGATGACCGGATGCTGCGCGGCTACCTGCCGCAGGACGCGATGCAGCAGGTCGCCGACGAAATCCGTGCGCAATAGGCCATGCCACACGCCTGGACCGGGGCGGCGCTATTGACCGTCGCCGCCGTCACCGCTGCGGGCGCGCAGGACGTGCCCTCGACCTCGCGCAGCCCGCTGGGCGAGGCGATTCGCGCAGCGCTCATCGCAACGCCGGACCTGCTCTCGGGGCTAACCGCCACGCCACGCCCGCCGCTCGATCTCTACGGGGCCGAGATAGCCCGCGATCTCGATCTGCTCGCCCGCGCGGCGCCTCACCTCTTCGATCCCGACCGGCCCGGTCTCGGCCCGGCGGGCGCGCCAACTCGGATCGCATTCTTCACCCGCGCCGACTGCGCCGACTGCGCCACGGCACAAGCGGAGTTGCAGGCGCTCGCCGCGCGGATGAGCTTTCGCGCCACGCTGTTCGACATGGATCGCGAGGTGACGCTCGCCCGCGATCTCGGACTCGACATGGCCCCGTCCTACGTTCTGCCCGACAGGATGCTGCGCGGCGCGATGCCCACCATCGTACTCGAACGCTACCTCCCCGAGTAGGCCCGCCTCAGCCCCCGATCACCGGCAGGTCCGCCCCCGCCAGCGGCGACAGCGCGCGGGCGGGCCCGTCGGTGATCGCGATCACCTCCTCGTGGACCATGATCCGCCCCGGCGCGGTGGCGACAACCGGCTCCAGCGTGATGACCATGTCGGGCAACAGCACCGTCTCGTCACCCGCCATCAGCGACAGCCCCTCGGTCAGCTGCATCCCCAGCCCGTGCCCCAGCCGCCCGTCACCCTCGCCCACCACATCCGCCATCGCGCGCCATACATCGCAGGCCCGCGCCCCGGGCCGCGCCGCCGCCAGCCCCGCCTGCGTCGCCTCGATCAGTCGCGCATGGGCCGCACGCTGCGCCGGGCGCGCATGAGCGATCGCGAAATTCCGGTCGAAATCGCAGAAATACCCGTCGCACACCGCGCCCGTATCGAGCATCAGCACGTCCCCCGCCGCAAGCGGCCGCGCATCGGCCGGCGAGATCACGTCCGCGTAGCCCTCCGGTCCCGCACCCCCGGCGAGGTAGGGCACCCAGTCGGCCCCCTCCTCCAGTAGCAGCCGCTGGAAATCGCGAAACACCCGGTCGAGCGGCACGCCGGGCCCGGCTATCTCGCCCACCCGATCAAAGGCCCGCCCGGCAATGGCACAGATGCGCGCAATCCGGTCAATCTCCGTCGCCGACTTCACCGCCCGCAGCCCCGCCACGATCCCGCGATCATCGTTGAACTCCAGCTTGCTCACCGCCTTGAGCCGTGCGAAATCGCCCAAAGGCATCCGCAAATGGCTCTCCGACCCCGAGGCCCCCCCCACCGGCCCTCCGATCTCTCGCAAGGCATCGGCCAGAAGCGGCACGCCGTCGCCCGCGGGCGCGGGCCAGGTGCGGATATCGGCAATCCATGTGCGCGCCATCAGCGCCGCGCCGATTTCCGGGATCACCGCCACCGGATCGCCCGAGGCAGGGATCATGAGAAACCAGTCCCGGCTCGGGCTCTCCCAGAACCGGGTAAGAAACCCGCTGAAATAGCGGAATTCCGGCTCGGTAGTCAGCAGCAGCACCCCCAGCCCCGCCTCTGCCATGCCCGCCTGCGCCCGTGCCAGCCGCGCGCGATACTCGGGCTCTCCAAAACCGCTCACGCCTCGGGCTCCTCGCTGATGATGGCCAGCGCCCGCGTCTCAGGCCCCAGCCCCATCGCCATCAGCGCGGCCACACCCGCCGCCCCCGATTCCGTCGTCGCCATGCCCCTTTCGGCCAGCGCGGGCAGCACGCGCGCCGCCTCGTCCTCGGTCACGGTGGCAAAGGCGTCGGCATCCCGCGCCAGCCCCTTCAGCGCAATCAGCGACGGCGCCTTGCAATCGAGCCGCCCCATGTTCGAGACCGGGCCCTCCGTCTCCACCGGCCGCCCCGCTCGGATGCTCTCGACCAGCGCGGGCGCGACTTCCGGCTCCACCACCACGATCCGCGGGCCATCCCCCCAGACCGCCCGGACATGCGCCGCCACCGCCCCGGCCAGCCCACCGACCCCGGCCTGAAGCGCGATCACGTCGAAGGGCGCGGGCGATTGCGCGGTGATCTCGGCGGCCATCGCCAGGTATCCCTCCATCAGCCGGTGCGGCAGCGCCATGTATCCCGGCCACGAACTGTCGGACAAAAGCGTGCCGTCGCCCGCTGCGGCCGCCGCCTCCGCCGCCGCCATGCTGCCCGCATAATCCACCCCGGCGCGCACCACCTCCGCGCCCTTGCCCCGCAGCCGCGCGGCAAAGTTCTCGGGCACCGTCTCGGCCAGGTAGACCACCGCCCGCGCGCCAAAGACGCGCGCACCCGCGGCCACAGACAGCCCGTGATTGCCCGCGCTCGCGGTGACGTATGACCGCCCTTCCAGCGCGCGGCCCATATCCTCTGCCCCCGTGGCCGCGGCGTCGCAGGCGATGACGTAGGCCGCCCCCAGCGCCTTGAAGCTGCCCAGCCCCATGCGCCCGCGTTCGTCCTTGACCCACAGGTCCGGGCCCAATCCCGGCATCGCCACCAGCGGCGTCTCTGCCGCCGCCGGACAGCGCGCCAGCAACCCCTGCACCGCCGCCGCATCGACGCTCGGCCACGGCGCCCCCGCCAGGCCACGCTCGTCCATGCCCGTACCACGCAGTGAATTTTCCAGGATATCCATGGCTGCCCTTTCCGTGTTTCGCGCATCTGAGCCAAACCCGAGTGCGAAATCAATCCTTCAACCCCTTTCCCGGTCACGATCCGGTGAAACCGCCGCTTGACGGCGGGTCGTCGGCATCGAGATGCTGACAGATCGGTCGAATATCAGCAAGATATTGCGAAATATAGGAATTTTCACACCGCCCCCTGACACGGATCGCCTGAATTCCCACCTCGGTTGCGTGAAACGGCGCAAACCGCGCCCCCGAAACCCGCAGGAAAACGCCTGCAGAAAAGGAGGAAAGAATGACCTTTCGTGACCTCGCACTCGCCACGGCCCTGACCAGCGCAGCGGCCCTCGCCGCACCCACGGCATTTGCACAGGACTCCGCGCAGCGGATCGACGATCCCGCTGTCGGAAGCCAGGTGGATAATCTGCCCAGGGCAAATGCCGATCTGCCAGAGATTCCAAACAATATCGACGTGGAAGCGGCTTCACCGTCCGAACTTGACCTCATGGGCAAGGACCTGACCGAGGCCGAGAAGACCCTCGTCAAGAACATCCTTGTCGAGGCAGAAAATGGGGCCACGCTCAGCTCGGTGGATGACTATGTCATTGGCGAGGTGAGCGGCACCATGGGCAATGCGGGATCAGACCACCTGATCTATGTTGATGTCCGCCAAGAGGCCGGTCTGGCGGCCGACCGTCTTGCCTTCCGGGCAAGCGCACTCAGTGTCGAGGAGGTCGGCGATCTGGAATACGCAATGACCCTCAAGGACCTGCGCAAGAACGTGGCGGAACGCGTTGCCACGCAGCGCATGTAACCCGGCCAGCGGGCAGGGCGAGCATGTCCTGACCCAGTGGCCCGTCAGCGGCCCGGCCTCGTGCCGGGCCGCTTTTCCCTCATCTGGCCCGAAAAACACGAGCCAAAGCCCGCCGATGTTTCACACGGGCTGGCGTTCAGGCAACTGACCGCCGATGCGCGAGGGCCGTTCTCGCGGGAATCTGCCAACTGGCACGCCATTCCGCCGACCGATCTTGAGAGCGCCCGAAGGCGTACCCAGTCTCGAAAGGCCGAAACGGCAACGAACGCACTCCGCCAAGGTGCGATCTCGAGAAATGCACTGGCAAGCGAAAGGAGAACCACCATGAAACTCCGGACCATCGCAACAACCCTTCTGCTGAGCACCGGACTAGCTACCATTGGCCACGCCCAAAGCGTCGGCGTTGGCACCGACGGAAGTGCAGGCGTGGGTGTCGGCGCAAGTACAGGCGGCACTGTCGACGGCAATGTGGGCGCGAGCGCCGACACAAGCGGAACCGCGAGCCTCGGCATCGACGGCGACAGCTCCGGCGATGTCGGCGCGGGCACAAGCGGGCGCGCCCAGCTCGGCGTCGCACTCGGCCTGGCCGGGAAAAACGCTGCGGAAATCACCGGGGCGACGGTCGTGTCTGCCGACGGTCAGGTGATCGGCACCGTGCAAGGCGCCCGGACCGACCCCGCGGACGGTAGCGTGCAAGCGCTTGTTTCCCTGGACGAGTCGGTCGGCCTGTCCGTCGAGACGCTGGCCTTCGAGGCCGCAAGTCTGAAGGCAGAAAGCGAGGACACGCTGGTCAACGCCATGACTGCCGCCGAATTGCGCAGCAATGTCGAAGCGCAGGCCTCGGGCAATGCCCGGGCCACCGCCTCGAACGACTAGGCATCGCAACACCGCAACCGGGCCGTTCCATACCGGCCCGGCGCCCCCCGGCTGCCTGCGGGCAGCCGGGTTCTGCCCCTTTCCCCCGGCCCGCCGATCGCATAAACAGGCGCGCAAAGCGCCAGCCGAGGGGACACCACGCCGATGCAAGAGCCCGATATCACGCCCGACCTGATCGCCGCCCACGGCCTCAAGTCAGAGGAATATGACCGCATCCTCGAAATTCTCGGGCGCGACCCCTCCTTCACCGAAATGGGCATCTTCTCGGCCATGTGGAACGAACACTGTTCCTACAAATCCTCCAAGAAATGGCTGCGCACCCTGCCCACCTCCGGGCCACAGGTAATCTGCGGACCGGGCGAAAACGCGGGCGTGGTCGATATCGGCGACGGGCAGGCCGTGGTGTTCAAGATGGAGAGCCACAACCACCCCTCCTATATCGAACCTTACCAGGGGGCTGCGACCGGCGTGGGCGGCATCCTGCGCGACGTCTTCACCATGGGCGCGCGCCCTGTTGCGGCGATGAATTCATTGAGCTTCGGCTCCCCCGACCACCCGAAAACCCGCCAACTCGTGCATGGCGTGGTCGAGGGGATCGGCGGCTACGGCAACTGCTTCGGCGTGCCCACGGTGGGCGGCGAAGTCCGCTTCGACCCCGCCTATGACGGCAACTGCCTCGTCAACGCCTTCGCCGCCGGATTGGCCGACGCGGACGCCATCTTCTACTCGGCGGCCTCCGGCGTTGGCATGCCGGTGGTCTATCTCGGGGCCAAGACCGGCCGCGACGGCGTCGGCGGCGCGACCATGGCCTCGGCAGAGTTCGACGAAAGCATCGAGGAAAAGCGCCCCACCGTGCAGGTGGGCGACCCCTTCACCGAAAAGCGCCTGATGGAGGCCTGTCTGGAGCTGATGGCCACCGGCGCGGTGATCTCGATCCAGGACATGGGGGCGGCAGGCCTCACCTGCTCGGCGGTGGAGATGGGCGACAAGGGCAGGCTCGGCATCCGCCTCGATCTCGACCGCGTGCCACAGCGCGAGGACGCCATGACCGCCTACGAGATGATGCTGTCCGAGAGCCAGGAGCGCATGCTCATGGTGCTGCGACCCGAGAAAGAGACAGAGGCCCGCGCCGTGTTCGAGAAATGGGATCTCGATTTCGCGATCGTCGGCGAGACCATCGCCGAGGATCGCTTTCTCATCCTGCACGGCAACAGCATCAAGGCCGATCTGCCGCTCTCCACCCTCGCCTCCTCGGCGCCCGAATACGACCGCCCCTTCACCGAGGCAGAGCCCCCTGCCCCGCTCGACCCCGACAGCGTCCCGGCGCTCGATCCCATCGACGGGCTCAAGGCGCTGATCGGCTCGGTCAATTACTGCGCGCGGCAATGGGTCTACGAGCAATACGATACGATGGTGATGGCCGACACGGTGCGCACGCCCGGCCTCGGCGCGGGCGTGATCCGCGTCCACGGCACAGAAAAGCTGCTGGCCTTCACCTCGGACGTCACCCCCCGTTACGTTGCCGCCAACCCCGAGGAGGGTGGCAAGCAGGCGGTGGCCGAGGCGTACCGCAACCTCACGGCCCTGGGCGCCGTGCCGCTCGCTAGCACCGACAACCTCAACTTCGGCAACCCCGAGAAACCCGCGATCATGGGCCAGTTCGTCGGCGCGATCCGCGGCATCGGTGCCGCCTGCGCAGCACTCGACATGCCCATCGTGTCGGGCAACGTCTCGCTCTACAACGAGACCGACGGCACCGCGATCCTGCCCACCCCCACCATCGGCGCGGTGGGCCTGATCCGCGATCCCGACACGGCCATCCTCGGTCAGGCGCGCGAAGGCCATGTGGCGTTGGTGCTTGGCGAGACGCATGGCCATCTCGGGCAATCGGCGATCCTCTCGGAAGTGTTCAACCGCGCCGAGGGCGACGCGCCCCCCGTCGATCTCGAGGCCGAGCGCCGCCACGGCGATTTCATCCGCGACAACCACGCGCTGATCCGCGCCTGCACCGATCTCTCCGATGGCGGGCTCGCGCTCGCCGCCTTCGAGATGGCCGAGGCGGCAGGCGTGGGCGTCCATCTCGACGCGGACGACATGGGCACGCTATTCGGCGAGGACCAGGGCCGCTACCTGATCGCCTGCAATTTCGACCAGGCCGAGGCGCTGATGATCGCGGCTGGCAAGGCAGGCGTGCCGCTCACGAGCGTGGGCCGGTTCACTGGCGACACCGTGCGCATGGGCCGGGTCGAGGCGCCGCTTGCCGAGCTTTCGACACTCTACCGCGGCACCTTTGGCACGGTTTTCGGGTAAGGTCGGGACACCCCTGAGCCCGGGTGACGGGAAATGCGCGCACCCGGAGATTTCGGGATTGACGGCGGCGCGCAGCTTGCCTATCCAGCCGCTCACGCGGTTGTAGCTCAGTTGGTTAGAGTGCCGGCCTGTCACGCCGGAGGTCGCGGGTTCGAGCCCCGTCAACCGCGCCACTCTTTATCCCGTTTGGATGATGTTCCGCACCCGTCCGATGCCTGTCAGACCACCAGAACGGGGATGTCAGACAGCCCTGTCACCTTGTGCGAGACACTGCCGAGCAGATAACCCTCGACCGAGCCCATGCCGCGGCTGCCGATCACGATCAGGTCGTTCTCGTGTTCCTTGGCGAATTTGACAATGGTGCGCGAGGTGGGGCCGGACTTGATGAACGCGCGGACCTCGGCAAAGCCGGAGTCGATCGCGTGCTTCTTGGCATAATCAGCAACTTCGCGGGCGTGGGCCGACATGATATCGTCGAGATTGCCGGGGTCGGATGGCCGCACCATCGACAGCGACGCCTCGAGCATCGAGTGGTGGCGGTAAACCGTCAGGATGGTCAAAGCCGCGTCGGTGAGGCGGGCCATTTCCATTGCCTTGTCGAGAGCATTCTTCGCGTTGGGCGAGCCGTCGAAGGGCACAAGAATCGATTTGAACATGGACGTTCTCCTCGGGGTTATTTCGCGAAGGCCAGATCGCGCAGGAAGAGCGCGATCTGCGGGAAGTAGATCAGCGCCACGGCGACCGAGAGCAGGATGAAGATAAAGGGCGGCGTGCCGCGGATCACCTCCCAATACGGCCGCTTGAATACCGCGATAGCGGTAAAGATGTCACAGCCAAAGGGCGGCGTGGCCGAGCCGATGGCGACCTGAAGCGTGATGATCGTGCCCACCAGCACCGGATCGAGGCCCACGGAGTCCACCACCGGCGCGAAGATCGGCACCATCACGAGGATCACCACGATCGGATCGACGAACATGCAGCCGATGAAAAAGGCGATGGAGATGACAAAGAGCACGCCGATCTGTCCCATCTGGTCGATGCCTATGGACCCGAGGATTTCCTGCGGAATCTGGGCAAAGGAAATCACCCATGAAAACGCCGCCCCGACACCCACGAGAATGAACACCACCGCCGTGATCAGCCCGGTGGATTTCGCCGTGTCGTAGACGCCAGAGAGGTCAAGCGAGCGAAACACCAACACTTCGAGGATGAGCGCGTAGAGCACGCAGGCTGCCGCCGCCTCTGTCGGGCTGAAGATGCCGCCATAGATGCCGCCGATGATGATCAGCGGAAAGCCCAGCGGCCAGAGCGCGTGCTGAATGGCACGGGCGCGGTCCGGCCAGCTTGTCTTTTCCTCGGTGGGCACATTGTTGCGCACCGCGTAGATCCACGAATAGATCGAGAACAACAGGAGGATCAGCAGACCCGGCCCGATGCCCGCGATGAACAGCTCGGCAATCGAGGTGTTGGAGACGACGCCATAGATAATCATCCCGATGGATGGCGGGATCAGGAACGCGATGTCCGACGAATTGACGATCAGCGCGAGGATGAAACTGTCGTTATAGCCGGCCTTCTGCATCCGGGGCCGCAGCGGAGAGCCGATGGCGACCACCGTCGCCTGGGTCGAGCCCGAGACCGCGCCAAACATCGTGCAGGCCGCCGCCGTCGATACCGCGAGCCCCCCCTTGAGGTGGCCCACGAAGGCCATCACGAGATCGATCAGCCGCCCCGCCGATTGCCCGCGCGTCATGATGTCGGCGGCAAAGATGAACATCGGTACCGCGATCAGCGAGGCGGGGCGGATACCCGCCATGATCTGTTGAATCATCGTCTCAAGCTGACCAAACCCGCCAAACAGCGTGTAGAAGCCCACGAAGGCCCCGACGATGAGCGGGATCATCATCGGAAAGCCGAGGAGAAGCAGGACGATCATGATCGAGAAAATCGTGACAGCCATGGCTCAGACCTCCATCTCGTTGTCGTCATATCCCTCAAGCACGGCGGTCGAGAGGTAGATATCCCTGGACAGGATGTTCTTGATGGCCGTGAGCAGGTATTGCAGCCCGGTCATGAAGAAGCCGACGGGCACCCAGACAAGGGTGATCCACACGGGGATTTGCAGCGAGGGCAGGACACGGCCGCGCCCGGCCTGCGTTAAGATGTAATTGAAGGAGTAATAACAAAGCCCCAGCATGAACACCGCCGTCACCAGCGCGATCACGATCATCATGAGTTTGCGCACCTTGGGCGGCAGCGCGTCGTAGATGGCCGACATGCGGATGTGACGCCCCTGCCGGGCGGCATAGCTGATCCCCGCGAAGGTGATCAGGATGATCAGGATGCGGTTAAGCTCTTCGGAAAAGAAGATGCTGTTCTGAAAGACGAAACGCCCCACCACGTTGGCGACGGTATTGGCCGCCATGAGAAGAACGCCAACCGCAAGCATGATCGCCTCGACGCGCGCAATCAGGTTGTCGATGGTGCCGAGAAATCCAGGCAGCGTCGAAGAATAGGCGTCCACTGACGGTGTGGCGCGTATCGGTTCTTCCGGCGGTGACGCGCCGTCCGTTTCAGGCTTGTCGTTCACGGCTGACCCTCCCCGTGAATATCAATTGTAAAATATGGGTGCGGGGGCGGCGGGATGCGGGCCGCCCCCGATGTGGTGCCGGTGTTATTCGGTCACGGCTTCGAGGTCGGCCTTCATCTGGTCAAGGATCTTCTTGCCGCTCTCACCGGTCATTTCGATGAAGCGGTCTTCGACCTGTTTGCCAGCCTCGATGAACGGCTGACGCTGCTCTTTGCTGAGCACGTTGATCTCGATCTCGGGCTTGGCGTCCTTGATTTTCTTGATGCTCTCTTCGTGCAGCCCTTTCTGGTAGTCGATGATGTGATCGAACGCCACGTCGATCGCATCCTGCACGACCTGTTGCTCCTCGTCCGAGAGGCCGTCATAGAAGTCCTGATTGGCCATCACGGCGGTGGTAAAGTTGTTGTGGCCCAGACAGGTGATGACCTTGGACACCTCATACATGTTGGCGGACCAGTTCCAGAACATCGGGTTTTCCTGCCCCTGAATGATGCCGGTCTGGAGCGCGCCGTAAACCTCGCCCCACGGCAGCGGCGTGGGTGTCGCACCAAACGCCTGATAGCTTTCGACAAGCAGCGGGTTGGTCATCACGCGCACCTTGACCTCGTTGAGGTCTGCCGGTTCGGTCACCGGTTCCTGCGTGGTCACACAGACCTCGCCCTCTGGGAACATGGCCAGCAGCTCCAGCCCTTGCTCAGCATAAAGCTCGGGGAACATCTCGTTGACCGCCTTCGAGGTGCGGAAAAATTCACCGAGCGCCTGGGTGTCCTGCGGCAGCAGGTAGGGGACGAAAAAGACCTGCGCCTCGGGGATGAGCGAGCCGGTGAAACCCGGGCTCTGATCGACGAATTGCAGGATGCCGGCCTGCGCCTGTTCCATCGTATCGGCGGATTCACCGAGCGTGCCATAGGGGAAGAGTTGCACCTGGTGGTCGGAATTGGCCTCGACCTCTTCCTTGAATTTCTGGGCAAAGACGCCCTGCACGTCCTCAAGCGCCTCCTCAAAGGCGTATCGCCATGTATCGGCGGTCGCGGCGGTCGCGCTGAGGGCCAGAATACTGGTGGTGGCGAGCGCCGTGAATGTGCGTTTGACGAATGGGGTCATAATTTTCTCCCTCCAGTTAACCTACCCTTCGAGCCTGTCTCGAACTGATCCACATGTCAAATGAGTCCACTAAGCCATTGTTAAAATTAACAATACACCGGCGTTGAGCGAGAGTCGCGCATGCCGTTCTAGACGTGTTTCAACGCGCGCGCGCGTCGAGGAACGGCTGTAGGGCGGTGCAGGTGGCGGTGGGGTTGGTGTCGGGAAAAAAATGGCCGCCGGGGATCGCCTGTGCCTGCATATGGCGGCATTTCGCGGCCCACGCGGCAGGCACGTCGTAGTGCCGCGCCATCGCACCCTGCGCACCGTAAAGGACCAGCGTGGGACAGGCGATGCAGGCGTCCGCATCGGCGCTGTCATCGGCCATGTCACGGGCGAGCGTGGCGCGATAATCGTTGCACATGCCCCGGATGGTGTCGGGGTCGCGCCAGGCCGCGCGGTATTGCGCCAGTTGATCCGCATCGAAATCCGCGAGCTGCGCGCCGCCCCACCCGAGCAGACAGGCGTAAAAGAACGCATCCGGGTCGGCCTCGATCATGCGGTCGGGGAACGGGTATGGCTGGGCAAGAAAGAACCAGTGGTAATAGGACTGCGCCACCGGCCAGCGCAGATCGGACAGCAGGGTATGCGTTGGAATGATGTCCATCAGCACAAGGCTGCGCACCCGGTGGCCCGCATCGAGCGCGAGCCGGTGGGCTACGCGCGCACCCCGGTCATGGCCGATGAGGTCAAAGCGGTCATGACCGAGGCTGTCCATGAGACCCGCCATCTCGCGCGCCATCGCGCGGAAGCTGTAGGCGTCCAGACTGCCGGGCTTGGCCGAGGCGCCATATCCAGGCAGGTCAGGGCAGATCACGGTGTGGCTCAGCGCCAGTTCCGGTGCGATATGCGCCCACATGGCGCGGCTCTGCGGAAACCCGTGCATAAGCAGCACTGGCGGCCCCTCGCCACCCATGCTGTAGCCAACGTTATCGGTCTGGTGATCGGTGAAGCCCGGGATCATCTCGCCAGCGCGTCAAGCACCCGTGCCCAGCTTCGGATACCCTTGTGAAAGCTCGTCACGTTGTACTTCTCGTTGGGCGAGTGGATCGCGTCATCCTCTTGCGCAAAACCGATCAGCATCGCGTCGAGCCCGAGGATCTCCTTGAAGAACCCCGCGACCGGGATCGAGCCGCCCATGCCTGTGAGTACCGCCTCGCGATTCCATTCATCCGACAGCGCCTGCCGCGCGGCCTCGAATTCGGGGCGGTTCGTGTTCATCACCACCGCAGGAGAGCCGTCGAGGTCCTGGTTCCAGGTGATGTTCGCGTCCGGCGACAGCCGGTCCTCCACATGCTTGCGAATTTTCCGGCGCAGCGTGTCGGGGTCCATGTCCCCGACAAGGCGACAGGTGAGCTTGCAATGCGCCTTGCTTGGGATCACCGTCTTGGTGCCCGCGCCCTGGTAGCCGCCCCAGAGCCCGTTGATTTCCAGCGTGGGGCGTGCCCATTGCTGCACCAGCGTGGAATAACCCGCCTCGCCATGCGGCTGCGTCATGCCCACCGAGGAGAGGTATTCCTCCTCGTCGAAACCGCAGTCTTGCCATTGGCGCAGCAGCTCGTCTGGCACCTCGTGCACGCCCTCGTAAAAGCCCTCGACCGCGACGCGGCCCTGATCGTCGTGGAAAGACGCGATGATGCGGGAGATTTCCCGCAACGGGTTGAGTGCCGGGCCGCCGTAATGGCCGGAATGCAGGTCGATGGAGGGGCCCTGGATGGTAAATTCGTCCTTGAGCATACCCCGAAGCTGCGACGCGATCGACGGCACGCCGGGCGCCACCATAGAGGTATCGCAGATCAGCGCGAGATCGGCGGAAAGCTCGTCCGCGTTCTCGCGCAGGAAGGGGATGAGCGAGGGCGAGCCCGATTCTTCCTCGCCCTCGAAGAAAAAAGTGATCCGGCAGGGCAACGTGCCGTTGACCGCCTGCCAGGCACGGCACGCCTCGACGAAGGTCATGAGCTGCCCCTTGTCATCCGAGGCACCGCGCGCGCGGATCACGCGGCCCTTATCGGTGTCCTGGATTTCGGGGGCGAAGGGATCGCTGTGCCACAGATCGAGCGGGTCCACGGGCTGCACGTCGTAATGGCCGTAGAACAGCAGGTGCGGCCCGTCGCCCTCGACATGGCCTACCACCATCGGGCGGCCCGGGGTGGCGCGCTTTTCCGCCTTTACGCCAAGACTTTGCAGGTCGGCCACGAGCCAGTCGGCGGCGGCCTCGCAATCGCCCGCATGGGCCGGGTCGGTCGAGATCGAGGGGATGCGCAAAAGCCCCGTGAGCCGGTCGAGCGCCGCGTCGAGAGAGGTGTCGATATGCGCAAGCGTCGCGGGTAGGGTCATGGGCCGGGCCTTTCGGACTGTTTGATGCTGTGGTCAGCGGCGAGGGTAACAGGCGCGGCGGCGCTGTCCAGACGCTTGACCCATGTCAAGGTGAGGGGTCGCGGCGTTTTGTAGCCTGTTCTCATCCGGGTGATACGGTATACAAGCCCCCGGAAATTGACTAGATAATGGGCATAGGGGCGAAGCACCGACGGCTCTCGAAGGGAAGGACATGCCAGTGGATTACGTGGCCAAGCTGGATCAGGCAATCGCGCGTCTGCACGAGGAGGGGCGCTATCGCACCTTTATCGACATCGAACGCGAGAACGGCAATTTCCCGCATGCCACGTGGTGCAGGCCCGACGGGTCGGACCAACCGATCACCGTCTGGTGCGGCAATGACTATCTCGGCATGGGGCAGCACCCAGTGGTGCTCGAGGCGATGCACGAGGCGATCGACGCCACCGGTGCCGGGTCTGGCGGCACGCGCAATATCAGCGGCACCACCGTCTATCACAAGCGGCTGGAGGCGGAACTGGCCGATCTGCACGGCAAGGAGGCGGCGCTGCTGTTCACCTCGGCCTATATCGCCAATGACGCGACGCTGAGCACCCTGCCCAAGCTGTTTCCCGGCCTCATCATCTATTCCGACGCGCTCAACCATGCGAGCATGATCGAGGGCGTGCGCCGCAACGGGGGCGCCAAACGCATCTTCCGGCACAACGATGTGGCGCATCTGCGCGAGTTGATGGCCGCCGACGACCCCGCCGCGCCCAAGCTCATCGCCTTCGAATCGGTCTACTCGATGGATGGCGATTTCGGCCCCATCGAGGCGATCTGCGATCTGGCGGATGAATTTGGCGCGCTGACCTATATCGACGAGGTGCACGCGGTGGGCATGTATGGCCCGCGCGGCGCAGGGATTTGCGAGCGCGACCGCCTGATGCACCGGCTCGACATCATCAACGGCACGCTGGCCAAGGCGTATGGCGTGATGGGCGGCTATATCGCCGCGAGCGCCAAGATGTGCGACGCGGTGCGCTCCTACGCGCCGGGCTTTATCTTCTCGACCTCGCTCGCCCCGGCACTCGCGGCGGGGGCGCGGGCCTCGGTCGCCTTTCTCAAGACCGCCGAGGGGCAAAAGCTGCGCGAGCGTCACCAGACGCAGGCCAAGATCCTCAAGACCCGGCTCAAGGCGCTGGGCCTGCCGATCATCGACCACGGCAGCCATATCGTGCCGGTGATCGTGGGCGACCCGGTGCATACCAAGGCGCTCTCGGACATGCTGCTCGACGGCTACGGCATCTACGTGCAGCCGATCAATTTCCCCACCGTGCCGCGCGGCACCGAACGGCTGCGCTTTACACCATCGCCGGTGCATGGTCCCCGCGAGATGGATGCGCTGGTGCGCGGAATGGATGCACTATGGAGCCAGTGTGCGCTGAATCGCGCCGAATGCGCCGGGTGAAGCACGCAGACGTGCAATGCCGCTTGCCTTGTGTTAACGTGTCCTAAACAAAAGGTTGTAAGCCGAATCGTAGATATCGGTTCCTAGGCAGGGACATGCAAGAGGCTCGTGGCACATGATAGGCCGCCGTCGGACGCTCGACACGAACACCGAAGAGGCCGATATCCGCGGTTTCGACGCCTATGACCTGCGTCTTGGCGACCTGATGCGCGGCGAGCGCGCCACCCTTGGAAAATCGCTTCTGGATGTCGAGCGCGAGTTGCGCATCCGCGCCAATTACGTGGCCGCCATCGAGAATGCCGACCCCTCCGTTTTTGACACACCCGGGTTCATCCCCGGTTACGTGCGCTCCTACGCGCGCTATCTCGGCATGGACCCTGACCGCGCCTTTGCCGCGTTCTGCACTGAATCGGGGTTTTCCATCGCGCATGGCATGTCCGAACAGGCGTCGTCACGCTACCGGCCCGCCGCGCCCCGGAAGGAACCAAAGTCCAGACCTGCGGCGGGCGATTCCCTGTCGGGCATAGGCACGCCCTTCGCCCCCGCGCGCGAAAGCGTGCTGTCGCGGATCGAGCCGGGCGCCATCGGCTCGGCCTTGGTCCTGGTCGCGCTCATCGGGGCCATCGGCTATGGCGGCTGGAGCGTGCTTCGGCAGGTGCAGCAGGTCCGGCTCTCGCCAGTAGAGAACACGCCGCTGGTGCTTGCCGAACTCGATCCACTGGACCGAGCGGTAGACACGGACGCGGCCCCGAGCGGATTCGAGGCCCCGCGCGAGGACCGGCTGACACGGCTCTATCGGCCCAGCCCGCTCGAGGTGCCGGTGATGGTCGCGCGCGACGCGCCGATCTCGATGCTCGACCCGAGCAAGGTAGGCACGCTGAGCCCCGCCCCGCCCAAGGCTGACCGCGACAGCGCCATCGAACGCGCCCTGCTCGCGGCGCAGCAGACGACCGATGATGCCCCGGCGGTGGTGCCAAAGGTGGTAGAAGGCGCGCCCGACAAGGTTCAGGTCGTCGCCGTGCGCCCGGCCTGGGTGCGCGTGCGCGCCGCCGACGGCAGCGTGATCTTCGAGGGAATCATGAACGCGGGCGATACCTACGAGGTGCCCGGCACGGAGGAGCCGCCGACCATCCGCGTGGGCGAATCCGGCGCAGTCTATTTCGCCGTGAACGGCGAGCATTACGGCCCCGCAGGCCCGCGCGGTGCGGTAACCGCGAACCTGGCGCTGGCCCCCAATGCGCTGACCGAGCGCTACACGCTCGCCGACCCGGACTCGGATAACGACCTGATGCGCGTCGTCGCAGAGCTGCCCCAAGAACCGCAGCAATAGCCCGGTTGTCCCGACAGGCCCGGCAGGTTATCTGGACCGGGAGAGCATCCCAACCCAACGGGGCCAGCCATGACGCACAATCCCATCCGCCCGTGGCGCAATATCGAACGCCGCCAATCCCGCCGGATCATGGTCGGTTCGGTCCCGGTGGGCGGCGGGGCACCGATCACCGTGCAGACCATGACCAACACGCCCACCACCGACGTGGCCGCCACCGTCGCGCAGGTGCAGGCCGCCGCCGAGGCGGGGGCCGACATCGTGCGCGTCTCGGTGCCCGACGCGCCGTCGTCGCGGGCCCTGCGCGAGATCGTGCGCGAAAGCCCGGTGCCAATCGTCGCGGACATCCATTTCCACTACAAGCGCGGCATCGAGGCGGCGGAGGCGGGCGCAGCCTGCCTGCGGATCAACCCCGGCAATATCGGCGACGAGCGGCGCGTGCGCGAGGTGATCGCTGCGGCGCGCGATCATGGCTGTTCGATGCGGATCGGTGTGAACGCCGGTAGCCTTGAGAAACACCTCCTGGACAAGTATGGTGAGCCCTGCCCCGACGCGATGGTGGAATCCGGCCTCGACCATATCCGCATTCTTGAGGACAACGATTTCTTTGATTTCAAGATCAGCGTGAAGGCGTCCGACGTGTTCATGGCCGTCGCCGCCTACATGCAATTGGCCGACGCGACCGACGCGCCGCTGCATCTCGGCATCACCGAGGCGGGCGGGCTCATGTCCGGCACGATCAAGAGCGCGATCGGGCTGGGCAACCTGCTCTGGGCCGGAATCGGCGACACGATCCGCGTAAGCCTGTCGGCCGACCCGGTCGAAGAAGTGCGCGTCGGCTATGACATCCTCAAGTCGCTAGGGCTGCGGCACCGGGGCGTCAACATCATCTCCTGCCCATCCTGCGCGCGGCAGGGCTTCGACGTGATCGCCACGGTGTCGGAGCTGGAAGAGAGGCTGGCGCATATCAAGACGCCGATGAGCCTCAGCATCATCGGCTGCGTGGTCAACGGCCCCGGCGAGGCGCTGATGACCGACGTTGGATTTACCGGCGGTGGCGCGGGGCACGGCATGGTCTATCTCGCAGGCAAGGCAAGCCACAAGATGTCGAACGACGCGATGATCGCGCATATCGTCGAAGAGGTCGAAAAACGCGCCGCCGAGATCGACGCGAGCGCAGCGCAGGCGGCAGAATAAGCCCGGAAAAACCGGGGCATTCCGGCCAGGCATGGCTGGGACGCCCACGGTTTGACCGCGCGGGAGATGGCCTGCTCTCACGCCCCCCGCACCCCGATCCGACAGCCGGTCCCGGCGGCGCTTACCGCGTCTCGTCCTGTCCGGTGTCGCCGTCGTCGTCCCCCGCGTTCTCGGTCTCCGGGTCGTACCCGCTCGCACCTTCCTCCAGGAGGGTGACGTGGGTGCTGTCGGTCTCGGGATCGTAGGCGAGGCCGTAATTGCTGTGCCCATCCTCCCGCACCCGATGCCATTCGTGCCAGGCTGCATAGGCAAAGATCGCGATGAACGGCGTAAGCAGGACCAAGGCGAACGCGCTGGTAGGCATGGTCACCTCCCCGATCGGCACGGGGCGAGCGGTATGGCGCGTGTTACCCTCACGCGTTGGCTTCGCGGATCTTCTCGGCGGCGGTCTTGTCGTAGGCCACGCCACTCTTGTCGAGAAGCTGGTCGAGCTCCCCCGACAGCGTCATCTCGGTCACGATGTCGCAGCCGCCCACGAACTCTCCCTTGACGTAGAGTTGCGGGATCGTGGGCCACTCGGAGTAATCCTTGATCCCCTGGCGGATGCCCTCGTCGGCAAGCACGTTCACGTCGGCGAAATCGACGCCCATGAAATTGAGCACCCCCGCCACGCGGCTGGAAAAGCCGCATTGCGGCATGTCCTTGGTGCCCTTCATGAACAGCACCACGTCGGAGGCGCTCACGGTTTCCTGGATGCGGGTCTTGGCGTCGGTCATTTTTTGCGGTCCTTGGGTATGAAGAGTTTCGCGTAGGTCTGCGGATCGCGGGAGATGCGATAGGTCATGGATTGCCCGCCGCTCACCCCGGAGGAATAGTGCGATTCGATGATGCTGTCGCCGGATCCCGGCTCGGTGCCGCGCCCGGCCCCGCTCCCGCTCTCGCGCTCCTGGCGCAGGACCTGCGCGGCGCGCAGCACGGCAAGCAACAGGACGAGGCCTGACAGCACCGTGATGATCGCTGCACCCGACATCAGCCGGGGGCCTTGGTGGTCAGCGCGAGCGCATGGATCGCGCCGTCGGGGCCATCCATCCTGCCCTTGAGAGCGGCATAAACGAGACGCTGCTGCTGCACGCGGTTCAACCCGCGAAAGCTCTCGTCGATGACTTCGGCGGCGAAATGCACGCCGTCATCGCCCTCGACGGTGATGCGGGCATCTGGCAGAGCCTCGCGGATAAGCGCCTCGAGATCGGAAGCGAGAAGGGCCATCGGCTTGTCTCCCTTGTGTCCTCTGCCGCAGATGTAGACCGCCGGGGGGCCGCGTGCAAGGGACGCTCAGATTTCCTCGCCCTTCTTCAGAAGTTCGTCGATCAGGGCACGCTGCAACGCGCCGCTGTCGCCACCGCCATATAGCAGCCCGCCCGAGGAATAGAGCGTGCCAAAGCTCTGCGCGAGGTTCACGACCTGCCCGATCCCCGAGATGAACTGATCCTTCTTCAGGGCCGCCAGCGGGTGAATATAGGCCGACCACAGGATCTCCTTGGCGATGGCATAACGGGCGTCGAGCGCGCTGTCGAAATTGGCCTGCATCATGCGCGTCATCTGGTCGGGCGTGACATCGGCGCTGCGCGTGACCGGGGTGATGGCGCGCATCCGGTCGGCGCTCTCATCCGTGACGACGAGCACCTGCACATCGTCGATGATCAATTGCCAGACCGCGCCGCCCCTCTGCGCCTCGGGGTCGAGCGCGCGGATGATCGCATCGAGCCGGTCGAGGGTCATGGCCGGCTCGGCTGCCGCATCCGGCGGCGTGCCGGTCGCAGGCGGTTCCTCCGGCGTGACCTCTTGTGCAAGGAGCGTGAACGGCAACATCAGCAGGGCGGCGAGCAGCGTCAGGCGGGGCATGGCGTGTCCTTCATCCGGGCCGTTCCAAGACTGCCACAGGGGCCGGGACCGCGCCACGGCCCTCGCCAAAACGTGAAGGGGCCACCTGTCAACGGGACCGACCTGCCCGAAAGCAAAAGCCCCCGCCGGGGCGAGGGCCTTTGAAAAACAATGGCAGCAGTGGCGCGGTTGACGGGGCTCGAACCCGCGACCTCCGGCGTGACAGGCCGGCACTCTAACCAGCTGAGCTACAACCGCCCGCTGCCTGCCCGATCGCCCGGGCGTGACGCGCTTCTAAGCGCCGCCCGGTCCCGCGTCAAGCAGCTTTGGCTCGCGAAATCACTGTTTTCACGGCAGGCGCCGACCGGGCTGGGAATGGTGGGTGATGAGAGACTCGAACTCCCGACATCTTCGGTGTAAACGAAGCGCTCTACCAACTGAGCTAATCACCCTGCCCGCGCCTGATAGCCAAGCGCCCGCCCGCGCACAAGGGGCTTGTCGACACGAGGCCCACACCGGCGCCTTACAACGGCCAGAACACCAAAAGCAGCGGCATCGCGACGAGCACGACAAGCCCCTCGAGCGGCAGGCCCAGCCGCCAGTAATCCCCGAACCGAAACCCGCCCGGCCCGAGGATCATGGTGTTGTTCTGGTGCCCCACCGGCGTCAGGAACGCGCAAGAGGCCCCGATCGCCACCGCCATCAGGAAGCTGTCCGGATTGGCGCCCAGCGTCGCGGAAATGCCCAGCGCGACGGGGCACAGGACGGCGGCGGTGGCGGCGTTGTTCATCACGTCGGACAGGAACATCGTGGTCACCAGCACCACCCCCAGCGCGATCACCGGATTGCCCTGCGACACGGTCCCGACCAGGAACCGCGCCAGCAAATCGGCAGCGCCGGTGCTCTGCATCGCGCCCGCCACCGGGATCAGCGCGCCCAGCAGCACGATCACCGGCCAGTCGATCGCGGTATAAACCTGCCGGAGCGGCACCGTGCGCAGCACCATCGAGGCCAGCACCCCCAGCGCGAAGGCCGCCGCCGAAGGCAACAACCCCAGCGTCACCAACGCGATCGCCGAAACCATGATCGCTCCGGCCATGATCGCCATGCGCTTGTCGGGAATGCGCAGGTCGCGCGCGCCCAGCGGCACGCAGCCGGTCTCCTTGACGAAGCCGGTCACGGCCTCCGCCGCGCCCTGCACGAGCAACAGATCGCCGGATTTGAGCTTCAGCGTCCGCAGCCGCGTGCGCGGCGGGTGGCCCTCGCGCGACACCGCCAGCAGGTTGAGCCCGTGGCGCGTGCGCAGCCGCAGGTCGCGGGCCGAGCGCCCGACGATGGTCGCACCCGGCAGCACCGCCAGTTCGCGCAGCACGATCTGGCCATCACCGTCGCGCGACCGATCCTCCTCCGCGTCCTCCTCCTCCTCGGTGTCCGCGCGCTCCGCGTCCTCCGCCGCCCCGTCAGGGCCTGCTTGTTCCTCTCCGTCCTCCACCACCTGCGCCGCCGCCGCATCTTCGAGCGAGATGCCGAACACCGACACCGCCTCGCCCAGCGCCTCGACATCGGCCCCCAGCACCAGCACATCGCCCGCGCGGATGCGCCGCCCGCCATGCGGCGCGGTCAGGCGCACGCCGTTGCGTATCAGCCCGACCACCTGCGCGTCGCTGTCCTCAATCTCGCGCTCAAAACCGCGCAGCGTGAGGCCCACGGCCTTGCTGTCGTCGGGCACCGTCAATTCGGTGAAATACGCCCCCGTATCGAACCCCTCGCCCGCCACGGATTTGCGCTCCGGCACCAGCCGCCAACCGAGCAAGGTAACAAAGATGACGCCCGCCCCCGCCACGGCCACCCCGACCGGTGCAAAATCGAACATGGCGAACTGTCCCAGCCCCGCCTCCTCGCGAAAGCCCGAGACGATCAGGTTGGGGGGCGTGCCGATCAGCGTGGTCATGCCCCCCAGGATCGTGCCAAAGGCCAGCGGCATCAGCACCTGCCCAGGCGTCAGGTCCAGCCGGTCCGACAATTGCATCGCCACCGGCATCAGGAGGGCCATCGCACCCACATTGTTCATCACCCCCGACAGCGCCGCCCCCAGCCCGACCAGCGCGCCCATGCTGGCCAGCCGCCCGGTATCGCGCGGCAACAGCCCGCGCGCCAGCCAGTCTACCGCGCCGGTGGTCTGCAACCCGTGGCTCAGGATCAGGACGCAGGCGACGGTGATCACCGCCGGATGCCCGAACCCGGCAAAGGCCGCGCCCGCGGGCACCAGCCCGGCGATCACACAGGCCATCAGCGCAGCGAGCGCCACCACGTCATGGCGCAGCCTGCCCCACATGAACAGCCCGAGCGTAGCCGCGAGGATCGACAGAATGAGCACCTGGTCGAGTGTCACGGCGCCGGCCTTTCAGACGGGGCGCGCGCGCTCAGCGCGCCGATCGCTTGCCAAACTCGCTGTCCAGGAGCGCCCGTATCTTGCGACCGCCGCCACGCAGCGCGGCCTCCACATCCGCATCGGAATGCCTGATCGAGTGGGGCTGCATCCCCTCGGGGCGCGCCTCGATGGTGCACAGGATGTCATCGCCACCCCCCTTGGCCGCGTTCACGTCGGCCAGGTGAACCTCGACCCGCGTCAGGCGCTCTGCCAGATGCCCCAGCGCCGCGGTGACGATGCCCTCGGCGATCTCCGCCAGCCTGTCATCGCCCTGAATATGCGAGTCGGTGTTGAGCTGAAATTGCATGCCGGACCTCTCTTGAGTGTGACGGATGTGCCGTGACCCGGGCCACGATACCTCTGGGTACCCGAAATCACCGCCCCGGACCACCGCAAACACGCCAGCCGCCAGCCTGTCACCACTACAGGGGAAATGGTGGGTGATAAGAGATTCGAACTCCTGACATCTTCGATGTGAACGAAGCGCTCTACCACTGAGCTAATCACCCGTGCGCGGCTATTTAGCGTCACTTCCGGGGGTCTGCAACCACCTCTTTCGCATCTTTGTCGTCCGCCGTTCCGGCCTCTGCGCCGCGGGCGGCATTCTGCCGGATACGGGCGATGATGACACGGCCATTGGCCATCTGCTTGGTGCGGTTGATCTTGACCTTGCCCATCGGCGCGAGGTTGAGCTCGCGCCCCTCGGCGAGCGCCTCGCCGATGAGCGCCAGCGCCGCCTCGAGCACCGGCTTGGCAAATTTCTTCTTCACGTCCGAGCGCGCGACCACCTGCGCCAGCAATTCCTGCCGCTTGAGATCGGGCAGCACCGGCTCGGGCGCGGTCTCCGCCACCACCACCGGCTTCGGCGCGGCGGCCGCGGGCTTGGCCGGGGGCTCGCTGCTCTTGCGCGAGGTGGTCGCTGCCTTTGGTGCGCCGCCGCGCGGGCCTGCCTTCGTTGCCATGAAACGCCTCGATCCTGTGCTCAAATTGGTGCTTTTGCAGCAACAGCCTAACGCCCCAACGACGACAATTCCACCCAACAGTTGACCTTGCGAGCGCTGAAACCCTATCGTTGACAGCGTCGCAAAATCATACTGGGGAACAAAGTCTTGAAGAATCTTGCTTGCGCCATCGCATGTGCCACCACATTCGCCGCCTCGCCCCTGCTTGCCGGGGCGCTCAGCGACCCGGTGGTCGAACCCGAGGTCATCATCGCGGATACAACCGACAACTCGCAGGATGTCGGACAGCTCATCATCCCGTTGATGCTGCTGATGATCATCGTCGGGATGGGTTACGGCCACTGACACCGCGCGCATCGTCCAGACGGTGATCGGTCGGGGGCGGTGCCCTCTTTCACCGTTTCTCGACCGGCGCTCGGCAAGGTGTGCACACGCACCGCGCCTGAAGCGGAGGCGCGCGTTGCAACGTCCCACGCCGCCCGAACGCCTATTCCCTGATCGCAAATACAGAACGGCGCGAGGTTGCCCCCGCGCCGTTCCTGCTTTCGACCAGGTGCACCGCGTCAGTGCGCCACCGTGCCCCGCGTCTCGTCATCGCCGGATTTGAGCGCGGCCTCGGCGACGGCGGCCTCGTGGGCCTCCTGATCCCAGTCCACCGGCTCGGGCTGCCGTACCAGCGCCAGCTTGAGCACGTCGCGCACGTGATCGACGGGGATGATCTCCAGCCCCTCCTTCACGTTGTCGGGGATCTCGGTCAGGTCCTTCTCGTTGTCGCGCGGAATGAGCACCGTCTTGATCCCCCCCCGCAGCGCCGCGAGCAGTTTTTCCTTCAGCCCCCCGATGGGCAGCGCGTTGCCGCGCAGCGTGACCTCGCCGGTCATGGCGATGTCCTTGCGGATCGGGATGCCCGTGAGCACCGATACGATGGAAGTGACCATCGCAAGGCCCGCCGAGGGCCCGTCCTTGGGCGTCGCCCCTTCGGGTACGTGCACGTGGATGTCCCATTTCTCGAACTTGGGCGGCTTGATGCCCAATTCCGGTGCCACGGAGCGCACATACGAAGAAGCCGCGTCGATCGATTCCTTCATCACATCGCCCAGGGTGCCGGTGGTCTTCATCCGGCCCTTGCCCGGCAGGCGCAGCGCCTCGATGTTCAGAAGCTCACCGCCAACGGAGGTATAGGCGAGGCCCGTGACCACGCCGACCTGATCGCTCTCCTCTGCCAGGCCGAACTTGAACTTCCGCACGCCCAGGAAATCGGCAAGGTTCTCGGGCGTCACGGTGATCGTCTTGTCCTTACCCTTGATGATGCGCGTCACGGCCTTGCGCGCGATCTTGGCGATCTCGCGTTCGAGGTTCCGCACACCCGCCTCACGGGTGTAATAGCGGACAATATCGGTCAGCGCCGCGTCGGTCAGCTCGAACTCGCCCTTCTTCAGGCCGTTGTTCTTGATCTGCTTCTGCAACAGGTGCTGCTTGGCGATCTCGCGCTTTTCGTCCTCGGTATAGCCCGCCAGCGGAATGATCTCCATCCGGTCCAGAAGCGGCGACGGCATGTTGTAGCTGTTGGCCGTGGTCAGGAACATCACGTTCGAGAGGTCGTATTCCACCTCGAGATAGTGATCGACAAAGGTCGAGTTCTGCTCGGGGTCCAGAACCTCCAGCATCGCGCTCGCCGGGTCGCCCCGGAAATCCTGCCCCATCTTGTCGATCTCGTCGAGCAGGATGAGCGGATTGGTGGTCTTGGCCTTCTTCAGCGACTGGATGATCTTGCCGGGCATCGAGCCGATATACGTCCGGCGGTGGCCGCGAATCTCGCTCTCGTCGCGCACGCCACCCAGACTGATGCGGATGAACTCGCGCCCCGTCGCGCGCGCCACCGACTTGCCCAGCGAGGTCTTGCCCACGCCCGGCGGGCCCACGAGGCACATGATCGGCCCCTTGAGCTTTTTCGAACGCTGCTGCACCGCGAGGTATTCGACGATCCGCTCCTTGACCTTCTCCAGCCCGTAGTGATCGGCGTCCAGCACCTCCTGCGCGCGGTTCAGGTCCTTCTTGACCCGGCTCTTGGTGCCCCACGGGATCGACAGCATCCAGTCGAGGTAATTGCGCACCACCGTCGCCTCGGCGCTCATCGGGCTCATGTTCTTGAGCTTCTTGAGCTCGGCCTCGGCCTTTTCGCGCGCTTCCTTGCTGAGCTTGGTCTCGTTGACGCGCGCTTCCAGCTCGGCGATCTCGCCCTCGCCGTCCTCGCCGTCGCCCAGCTCCTTCTGAATGGCCTTCATCTGCTCATTCAGGTAATACTCGCGCTGCGTGCGCTCCATCTGGCTCTTGACGCGGGTCTTGATCTTCTTCTCGACCTGCAACACGCTCATCTCGCCCTGCATCAGGCCATAGACCTTCTCCAGCCGCTCGCTCACGCTCAGCGTCTCCAGAAGCTCCTGCTTGCGCTCGACATCAAGGCCCAGGTGCCCCGATACCAGATCGGCAAGCCGCGCCGAATCCTCGGCCTCGCTCACCGCCGCCAGCGCCTCGTCGGGGATGTTCTTGCGGATCTTGGCGTAGCGCGCGAATTCCTCGGCCACCGTGTGCAACAATGCCTGCGTGGTGGTCGGATCGCCCGGCATCTCGTCGATAAGCTCGGCTCGGGCGGCAAAGAATTCCTCCTGCCCGAGAAACTCGACAATACGCACCCGCCGCACGCCCTCGACCAGCACCTTCACGGTGCCGTCGGGCAGCTTCAGCAGTTGCAGCACATTGGCCAGCACACCGACGCGAAAGATGCCGTCCTCGGCGGGGTCGTCGTCGGCGGGGTCGATCTGGCTCGACAGCAGGATCTGCTTGTCGTCAGACATTACCTCTTCCAGCGCGCGCACCGATTTCTCGCGCCCGACAAAGAGCGGCACGATCATGTGCGGGAACACCACGATGTCGCGCAGCGGCAGCACCGGGTAAGAGGCGTTGAGTTGGTCTGTCATGCTCGGTTTCCTGTCTCTAGCAAGAGGGCCTGCCCCGGCTCGGCGGCAGCGAGGGCCCTCTCCGTTGCGTTACCCCTCATTTGGGGCGTGCACCCCCGGGTTTCAACGAATTGGCGCGCAGAATGCCTCGACAGGCCCCGCCGCACAAGGCCACATCGGTCGCGCCATGTCGAATTGCCGCGCCATCCGCCGGGCTGCCGCCGTCACAGCGGCGCAATATCGCCCTCCGCCCGCGCGGCGTGAAACTCCGTCTCCCACGCCGCAAATCGCCCCCCGGTGATCGCCGCGCGCATCCCTGCCATCAATTCCTGGTAATAATGCAGGTTGTGCCAGGTCAACAGCATCCCCGCGATCATCTCGCCCGAACGATAGACATGGTGCAGGTAGGCGCGCGAATAGCCGCGGCAGGCGGGGCAGGTGCAGTTCTCGTCCAGCGGGCGGGGATCGTCGGCGTGCCGCGCGTTCTTGAGGTTGACCTGCCCCCGGCGCGTCCACGCCTGCCCCGTTCGGCCCGAACGCGACGGCAGCACGCAATCCATCATGTCCACCCCGCGCTTGACCGCGCCGACGATATCGTCGGGCTTGCCCACCCCCATCAGGTAGCGCGGGCGGTCCTCCGGCAGCATGCCGGGCGCGTAATCGAGGCATTCGAACATCGCCTCCTGCCCCTCGCCCACCGCCAGGCCGCCGATGGCATACCCTTCAAAACCGATCGCGCGCAGCGCCTCCGCGCTTTCCTCGCGCAGATCCCGCTCCAGCCCGCCCTGCTGAATCCCGAACAGCGCATGGCCCGGCCGGTCGCCGAACGCCTCGCGCGACCGCGCCGCCCAGCGCATCGACAGCCGCATGCTCTCGGCCAGCCGCGCGCGGTCGGCGGGCAGCGCCGGGCACTCGTCGAACGCCATCACGATATCGCTGCCCAGCAACGCCTGTATCTCCATCGACCGCTCCGGGCTCAATTCATGGCGCGATCCGTCCACATGGCTGCGAAACGTGACCCCCGCTTCGGTCAGCTTGCGCAGCCCCGACAGGCTCATCACCTGGAATCCGCCCGAATCCGTCAGGATCGGCCCGTCCCAGTTCATGAACCGGTGCAGCCCCCCCAGCCGCGCCACCCGCTCCGCGCCGGGGCGCAGCATCAGGTGATACGTGTTGCCCAGCAGGATATCCGCCCCGGTGGCGCGCACGCTTTCGGGCAGCATCCCCTTCACGGTGCCGGCGGTGCCCACCGGCATGAAGGCAGGCGTGGCAATGTCGCCACGCGTCGTGCGGATGACGCCCGCGCGCGCCAAACCGTCGGTTGCCATGAGCGAATAGTTGAATGATGCTGACATACCGCTTCCCGTAACAGAGCGGCACCATATCCGACGAATCCGCGACCATGACAAGGAGGCCGCGCCAATGAGCGACACGCCCACATCACCCCAGCCGCTGCAATTCGGCTGGGAGGAATGGATATCGCTGCCCGATCTCGGCGTGCCCGCACTGAAGGCCAAGGTCGATACCGGCGCGCGCACCTCGGCGCTCCATGCCTTCGATATCGAGACCTTCGGCCCCGCCTCGAAACCCAAGGTGCGTTTCACCGTCCACCCGATCCCGGGGCGCGACGATCTCGTGATCCCCTGCTCCGCACCGATCCTCGACCGGCGCGAGGTGGCTTCTTCAAACGGCGAGCGCGAATTGCGCTACGTGATCCAGAGCGTGCTCGCGGTGAACGGCGATAGCTGGCCCATAGAGATCACCCTCACCAACCGCTCCACCATGACCAGCCGGATGCTGCTCGGGCGGCAGGCGCTCAAGGATCACATCTCCATCGTCGCCACCGACCGCTTCCTGCAGCCCGAGCTCAGCTATGATGTTTACCACACGTCGAAAATGCGCGCCGTCCAGCCCAAGCGCGCCCTGCGCATCGCCGTGCTATCGCGCGAAAACAATTATTCCACGCGGCGCCTGGTCGAAGAGGGCGAGAAACGCGGCCACACCGTAGAGGTGATCGACACCACCCGCTGCTACATGGCGATCAACGCGCTGGCCCCCGAGGTGCATTACGACGGCAAGCGCCTGCCCCGTTACGACGCGGTGATCCCGCGTATCGGCGCCTCCGTCACCGCCTATGGCGCCGCCGTGATCCGCCAGTTCGAGACCATCGGCACCTTCTGCGCCAACACCTCCGCCGGAATCATCGCCAGCCGCGACAAGCTCTACGCCCACCAGTTGATGGCGCGCGCGCAGGTCGGCATGCCCAACACCGCCTTCGCCGCCTCGCCCAAGGATACCGGCAACCTGATCGGCCTCGTCGGCACCGCGCCGCTGATCGTCAAGCTGCTGGAATCGACGCAAGGCAAGGGCGTGGTCCTCGCCGAGACGAAAAAGGCCGCCGAATCGGTGATCGACGCCTTCCGCGGTCTCAAGGCCAATTTCCTCGTGCAGGATTTCGTGCGCGAAGCGGCGGGCGAGGATATCCGCTGCCTCGTGATCGGCACCAAGGTCGTGGCCTCGATGAAGCGCACCGGCGCGGATGGCGATTTTCGCTCCAACCTGCATCGCGGCGGATCGGCCAAATCGGTACGAATCACCAAGGCCGAGCGCGAGACCGCGATCCGCGCCGCCCGCGTGTTCGATCTCAACATGGCGGGTGTGGACCTGCTGCGCTCCGAAACCGGGCCCAAGGTGCTCGAGGTCAATTCCTCCCCCGGCTTCGAGGGGATCGAGACCTCGACCGGCAAGAACATCACCGGCGCGCTCTACGAGATGATCGAGACGCGGGTGCGCCCCGCCCCGGTGCGACGGCGCAAGACCACCGCGCGGTGACCCCCTCGAACCGTGCGGTTCGTGCGCCGAACCGTGAGGTTCGCCCTCTGGACGCGGGCGGGGTTAAATCTTATATGTTTTATCGGAAACACTGCAGGAGCCGTCCGTCATGACCGCAACAGAGCCCCTCGAAGGCGCGCCGCTGATCGCGCCCTCCAGCACCGATCACCCGCTCTACGACCAGGTGGTGGAGGCCTGTCGCTCCGTCTATGACCCTGAAATCCCTGTGAATATCTACGATCTCGGGCTGATCTACACGATCGACATCTCACCCGAAAACGCGGTCGGGGTTGTGATGACGCTGACCGCGCCGGGTTGCCCGGTCGCGGGCGAAATGCCCGGCTGGGTCGCCGACGCGATCGAGCCGCTTCCCGGCGTGAAACAGGTCGACGTCCAACTCACCTGGGAGCCGCCCTGGGGGATGGACATGATGTCAGACGAGGCCCGGCTTGAACTAGGCTTCATGTAACGAAATCAACGAACTGGAAGGATATCCTCATGTTCGGCACCCCCGGAAAGCAGGCCGTCTCCATAACGCCCGCTGCCGCCACGCAAATCACCAAACTGATGGGACGCGACGGCCATCAGGGTTTGCGCATCGGCGTCAAGAAGGGCGGCTGTGCGGGCATGGAATACACGATGGAGTATGTGACCGAGATCGACCCCCACGATGAGGTGGTCGAACAGGACGGCGCGCGCGTACTGATCGCCCCGATGGCACAGATGTTCCTGTTTGGCACCGAGCTCGACTACCAGACCTCGCTCTTGGAATCAGGCTTCGTCTTCAATAACCCCAACGTCACCGAATCTTGCGGCTGCGGAGAGTCGATCAAGTTCGCAGATATGTAATCTTAGCCGCGTAACTCATTGCCAAAAGGCGATTTTTCATGAAACGCAAACTCGCCGCCGGCAATTGGAAGATGCACGGCACCAATGCCAGCCTGACCGAGATCGCCGCGCTCGTCACCGCCCATCCCGCGCCCGGCGCCGATATCCTTCTCTGCCCGCCCGCAACGCTCCTCGCGCGGGCCGCGGTCCTTGCCGCCGACAGCGCCGTGATGATCGGCGCGCAGGATTGCCACCCTGCCGCCTCGGGCGCGCATACCGGCGATATCTCTGCCCCGATGCTGGCCGACGCGGGGGCAACGGCGGTCATCCTCGGCCATTCCGAACGCCGAGAAAATCATAGTGAAACCAATGAGTTGATCGCCAAAAAGGCGCGCTCGGCCCACGCCGCGGGTCTCACGGCGGTAATCTGCCTTGGCGAGACGCTCGCGCAGCGCGAGGCCGCGCAAACCCTTGAAATCATCGCCACCGATCTGCACGCTTCCCTGCCCGACAGCGCCACCGCCGCCAACACCGTCCTCGCCTACGAGCCGGTCTGGGCCATCGGCACCGGCCTCACCCCGACCGAGGCGCAGATCGCCGAGGTCCACGGCCTCATACGCAGCCTGCTCAGCGAGCGACTTGGCGAGACAGAGGCCGTCGCGCTGCGACTGCTCTACGGCGGGTCGGTCAAGCCCGGCAACGCCGCCGGGATATTTGGCATCGCCAATGTGGACGGCGCCCTGGTCGGCGGCGCTAGCCTCAAGTCCGCCGATTTCTCTCCCATTATCAACGCCCTGGAAGCCACAGTTTAACTCTCGTGGCTTCATCTTGCCAAAAATATTCCGGGGGAGTCGGCCCGCAGGGTCGGCGGGGGCAGCGCCCCCATTCTCCGCTCACAGCGGCAGCATCGTGGTCGACTTGATCTCTTCCATCGACAGCAGCGCCGTGACCGTGTGGATCTTCACCTCCGCGATCAACGCCTGGTAGAACACGTCATAAGCCCGGGCATTGGTGACACGAACCTTCAGGATGTAGTCGATATCGCCCGCAAGCCGGTGCGCCTCCATGACCTCTGGACGTTTCTTCAACGTTTCCAGGAATTTCGCCTGCCATTCCGCGTCATGCTCCGACGTCCGTACCAGCACGAAGAAGCACGCCTCCAGCCCCAACGCCTCGGGGTCGAGCAGCACCGTCTGCTGACGGATGACGCCCGCCTCGCGCATCTTGCGGACGCGGTTCCACACCGGTGTTTTCGAGGAGCCCACGGCGCGGGCAATATCGTCGAGCGACTGCGCCGCATCGCGCTGCAACTGCCCTAGGATTTTCCGGTCAAGCTCGTCAATCCGGATCGTCATTCCACCTGCCCTCCAAAACTGGAACACTCCACCACGATCCTCATCAGAATGGAACGTATGTCCTTATTGCTTGTGGCATCTGGCGTTCTGGAGGGAATATTTCCTATATTCTTGGTGAAGTCAAACAGTCCCGGACCCATGTCACCATGCCCAGCCAACTCGCCCACCGCGCTGTAACCCCCGTCGCCCTCGTCGGCGCGGGCCCCGGCGGCATCGACTTGCTCACCATCCGTGCGCTGCGGCTGATCGAGGCGGCGGACGTGGTGATCCATGACCGGCTGGTGAGCGGCGACATCCTCGCGCTCGCCCATGCGGACGCCCACGTGATCGCCGCAGGCAAGCAGGGGTTCGGCCCCACCACGCCGCAAGAGGCGATCAACGCGCTCATCACCGGCCACGCGCTCACCGGCGCGCGGGTCGTGCGGCTCAAGGGCGGCGATCCGGTGCTGTTTGGACGCCTCGACGAGGAGATTGGGGCGCTCGAGGCGGCCGGCCTGCCCTACGAGATCGTGCCCGGCGTCACCGCAGCCTCGGCCGCTGCCGCCGCCATCGGCCAGAGCCTGACGCAACGCGGGCGCAACTCCGGCCTGCGGCTGCTCACCGGCCATGACATGCAGGGCTTTGCCGATCACGACTGGCGCGCGTTGGCCCACCCCGGCGAGGTGGCGGCGCTCTACATGGCCAAGCGCGCCGCACGCTTCGTGCAGGGCCGGCTGATGATGCACGGCGCAGCCCCCGACACGCCTGTGACCCTGGTCGAGAACGCCGCCCGCGCCGACGAGCGCATCCTCGCCACCACGCTGACCGACTGGCCCACCGACTTGGCCGATGCCGGGCTGGACGGCCCGGCGCTCACCTTCCTCGGGCTCGCCCCGCGCGAGGCCCGTGCCCGCATTCCGCAAACGACCCCGCTGACCAGACAGGAGCTTGCCTGACATGCCCCGCGCCTTCACCCCCAAGGTCGTCACCGCCAATGCCCTCGTCGAGGGCGACGTGGTTTATCTCACCTCCGATGACCGCTGGACGCGCAACCTCGCCGAGGCCGAGCTGCTGACCGACGAGGCCGATGCCGATCTGCGCCTGTTGCAGGCGCAGGCCCGCACGTCCGAGGTGGTCGGTGCCTATCTCGCCGACATGCGCCCCGGCGCGAACGGCCCCGAGCCCGCCCATTTCCGAGAGGCGTTCCGCGCCACCGGCCCCTCCAACCGCTTTCATGGCAAGCAGTCCGAAGGGCTGCGCCGCGCCTGACCCACGCGACACGCGCAGGAGACCGAAGATGTATCGCTATACCGAGTTCGACACCGCCTTTCTCGCCGAGCGCAACCGCCAGTTCCGCGCGCAGGTCGAGCGGCGGATCGACGGCCACCTTACCGAGGACGAGTTCAGGCCGCTGCGCCTGATGAACGGGCTCTACCTGCAGCTGCATGCCTACATGCTGCGGGTGGCGGTGCCCTACGGCTCGCTCGACGCCGCGAAGATGCGGCAACTGGCCTATCTCGCCGAACGGTGGGACAAGGGCTATGGCCACTTCACCACGCGCACCAACATCCAGTATAACTGGCCGAAACTGCGCGATGTTCCGGACATGCTCGACGCGCTGGCCGAGGTGGGGATGCACGCCATCCAGACCAGCGGCAACACCATCCGCAACGTGACGTCGGACCATTTCGCGGGGGCCGCGCCGGACGAGATCACCGATCCCCGCCCGATCGCGGAACTGATCCGGCAATGGTCCACCGACCATCCCGAGTTTCAGTTTCTGCCGCGAAAGTTCAAGATCGCGGTCATCGCGTCCGAAACCGACCGCGCGGTGATGAAGAGCCACGATATCGGCGTGAAGATCGTCGAGCGGGACGGCACGCGCGGTTACGAGATATGGGTCGGCGGCGGCATGGGGCGCACGCCGATGGTGGCGCGGCTCCTGCGCGAGTTCCTGCCAGAGGCCGACCTGCTGCCCTATCTCGAGGCGACGGTTGCCACCTATAACCGCATGGGCCGGCGCGACAACAAGTACAAGGCGCGGATCAAGATCACCGTGCACGAGCACGGGCTCGACGCATTCCGCGACGAGGTCGAGGCAGAGTTTCCCGATCGCCGCGCGGCGTTCACGGGCGTCGATCAGGCGTGGCTCAGTGATATCCGCGCGCGCTTCGTCACGCCCACGCTCTCCGAGCGCGATGCCGCCCCCTATTACGCCGCGCGCGTCACAGACCCGGTGCTCCGCGCCTGGGCGGATACCAATGTGGTGCCGCACCGGCATCCCGATCACGGCATCGTCAGCATCAGCCTCAAGGCGCATGGCGCGACGCCCGGCGACGCCTCGGCCGATCAGATGCGACTGGTGGCCGACCTGGCGGAGCAGTATGGGCACGACGACATCCGCGTGAGCCACGCACAGAACCTCGTGCTGCCGCATGTGGCGTTGGCCGACATACCGGCAGTCCACGCCGCCCTGCGCGAGGCGGGGCTTGCCACCGGCAATATCGGCCTCGCCTCCGATATCATCGCCTGCCCCGGCATGGATTACTGCGCGCTTGCGACCGCGCGCTCGATCCCCGTGGCGCAAGGTATCGCGACACGGCTCGAAGAACTGAAGATCGAGCACGATGTAGGCCATCTGCAAATCAAGATATCGGGCTGCATCAATGCCTGCGGCCACCACCACGTGGGGCATATCGGCATTCTCGGCCTCGACCGCGCGGGGGTGGAGAACTACCAGATCACCCTCGGCGGCGACGCGTCGGAGAGCACGGCAGTCGGCACCCGCACCGGTCCCGGCTTCGCCTATGACGAGATCGTGCCGGCGGTGGAGCGGTTGATCCTCGCCTATCTCGACCTGCGCGAGGGGCCCGACGAGACATTCCTGCAGGCCTATACCCGGCTCGGCATGGCCCCGTTCAAATCCGCCCTCTATGATCACGAGGCCCGTGCCCATGCCGCAGAGTGAGCTGACAAACCGGGTGACCGCGCTCAACGCGCGCTATCGCCACCATTCGGCAAGCTCGGTGCTCGCCCGCGCGCTCGCCGACCCGGCGGCGGGGCGGCTGGCGCTGGTGTCGAGCTTTGGCGCCGAATCGGTGGTGCTGCTTCACATGGTGGCGGTGACGCGCCCGGCGACGCCGGTGATCTTCATCGACACGGAGATGCTGTTCGCCGAAACGCTGGTCTACCAGCAAGAGCTGGCCGAGCGGCTGGCCCTGCGCGATCTGCGCATCATCAGCCCCGAGGCGGACGACGTTGCGCAAACCGACCCCGACTCCACCCTGCACCGGCGCGATCCCGACGCCTGCTGCGCGCTGCGCAAGACGCGGCCGCTCCTGCGTGCGCTCGACGGCTTCGACGGCTGGATCACCGGGCGCAAGCGCTACCAGGCGGGTACGCGCGCCACACTGGAATTTTTCGAGGTCGAAGAGGGGACGGGGCGCATCAAGGTCAACCCGCTGGCCCACTGGGCGCGCGAGGACATCCAGACCTACATGGAAGAAAACCGCCTGCCCCGGCACCCGCTGGTGGCGCGCGGCTACCCGTCCATCGGCTGCATGCCCTGCACCACCCCCGTCAGCGCGGGAGAAGACCCGCGCGCAGGCCGCTGGCGCGACCACGACAAGTCCGAATGCGGCATCCACATCGTGGATGGCCGCGTCATTCGCAAAGGAGTCTCCGCATGAGCACCATCGTCACCGACCGGGGCTTTGGCCCCGATGACTGGACCGCGCCCATCGTGGCGCTGGAGGATGCCCGCCCCGGCGTGGGCATCAATCTGCCCGCGAGCGCCGATCCGATGGAACTCGCCGGACGGCTCCGCGACACGCCGCTGATCCGCGTGAACTTCTCATCCTTCGCCGACGGGCGCGGCTTTAGCATCGCGCGACGGCTGCGGCTTATGGGCTACAAGGGGCGGCTGCGCGCCGGTGGCCACGTGATCGCCGATCAATACGCGATGGCGCGGCGTTCGGGCTTTGACGAGGTCGAGATCAGCGACGAGATCGCCGCCCGCCAGCCGCAGGATCAGTGGCAGTTCCGCGCCAACTGGCAGGCGCATGACTATCAATCGCGGCTGCGGGGCTGAATATCGCCTTCACCTGACCTAGGTCAAAGATTAGAAGAGGATGTCGGTTTAGACGCACCGGCAGAGTGAACCATGACCGAGATGAGCCCAGTGACCCAGACCACCGCCGCCAAGGCCCCCAAGGCCCCGACCCTGCCCGACGCACAGACCGTGACCTCGGTTCGGCATTACACCGACCGGCTGTTCGCCTTTCGCGTCACACGGCCTGCGTCCCTGCGCTTTCGCTCGGGCGAGTTCGTGATGATCGGGCTGATGCAGAAGGACGAGAAGACGGGCCGCGAGAAGCCGCTCCTGCGCGCCTATTCCATCGCCTCGCCGTCCTGGGATGACGAGCTGGAATTCTACTCGATCAAGGTGCAGGACGGCCCGCTCACCTCGCGGCTGCAACATATCGAGCCGGGCGACGAGATCATCCTGCGGCCCAAGCCGGTTGGCACGCTGGTGCATGACGCGCTCCTGCCGGGCAAGCGGCTGTGGCTGTTTGCCACCGGCACCGGCATCGCGCCCTTCGCCTCGCTGCTGCGCGACCCGCAGACCTATACCGATTACGAGGAGGTGATTCTCACCCATACCTGCCGCGAGGTGGGCGAATTGACCTATGGGCGCGAACTGATCGAGAGCATCCGCGGCGACGAGATGCTGGAGGAACTGATCGGTGAAGGCTTTGCCGACAAGCTGCGCTATTACCCCACCACGACGCGCGAGGAGAGCCCCAAGATGGGCCGCATCACCGACCTGATGCGCGCGGGCGAGGTGTTCGATGATCTCGGCGTGAAACCGCTCGAGCCCGGAACCGACCGCGCGATGGTCTGCGGCAACCTCGCCTTCAACCTCGAGATCAAACAGATGCTCGAGGATTACGGGCTACGCGAGGGCGCCAATTCAGAGCCCAAGGAATACGTGGTGGAAAAGGCGTTCCTCGACTGAAACGCCTCCGCTGAAATGAGAAAACCCGCGCAAGGACAATGGCTTGCGCGGGTTTTTTCATACCTGATCCGGCTTCAGTAGCCGAGCGCCTCGCGCGCCGTTTCGAGCGCGCCCCGGAGCAGGTCGGGATTGTCCTTCGCGGCCTTGATCCCCTCGATCAGCAGGTTTTCCTGCATCGCCCCGAGGTCGGCGCCCTCGATGAGGTTCAGGGCGCGCTCCATGTCGAACCCCTCGGCGGTGAGCGCGTCGGGCGTCCTGCCCGCATCCTGCGCCTCCGGCTCGGGCAGGCTCTCGGTGGAGTCTTCCGGCACGGCGTCGGCGGCGGGATCGGGCGCGCCGTCCACAGTCTCGGCCCCGGCTTCCGCTGGCTCGCCGCTCGTATCCGTGGCCGCGTCGGCGGCATCGCCCGCCGCATCGGCCGCACCGGTTACCGCGTCTTCTGCGGCATCAACGGTGTCGGTCGCGGTCTCGGTTACCGCCTCAGCTGCGTCGCTCGCCGCTTCCTCGGCGGCCTCGACCGCCGCGCCCGCCGCGTCCCCGGCGGCCTCTGCCGCCTCCTGCGCAGCTTCGGTCACGGTGTCGGCCGCCTCGCCGGCGGTCGTCTTGGCCTCTTCCAGCGCCTCGGGCGCGTCGATCTCGCCTTGCGAGACCTCCTCGACCACGTCGGTCACCGATTTGCCGGTTATCAGGAGGTATCCACCGCCAAGAACGGCAACGGCCACCACGATCCACACAAGGTTCTTCATCGCCATCTCCCAGATATGACTGAGGCCCGCCGCCCGTGCCGCGGTCCCCATTTTGTCCTTGTCTCACAGATGAGGGCATCGCCCCGGCACCTCAAGGGGAAAAACCATGCCGCGCGCCCCGATTGGCCGGATTTTGCCGCTTGAAAGCTGCCGCCCCCCCGTTTACCTTCCACGGCCAAATCCATCATACGATCGCAACGACAAAAGGACCAAAGCCATAGCCCGCAGACCTCACAACGCGCCTCCGACGCGCGATACCGGCCCCCGCGTGAACGACCGCATCCGCGCCGAAGAAATCCGCCTCATTGGCGCTGACGGAGAGAACGTCGGCGTTGTTTCGCCCGCAAGGGCGATCGAGATGGCCGAAGAGGTCGGACTCGACCTCGTGGAAATCTCGCCCAACGCGACGCCGCCGGTCTGCAAGATCATGGATTTCGGCAAATTCAAGTACGAACAGCAGAAACGCGAGGCCGAGGCGCGCAAGAAGCAGAAGACCATCGAGGTCAAGGAGGTCAAGTTCCGCCCCGGGACCGACACCCACGACTACGAGGTCAAGATGCGCAACGTGCTGAAATTCCTCGAAGGCGGCGACAAGGTAAAGATCACGCTGCGCTTTCGCGGGCGCGAGATGGCGCACCAGAATCTCGGGCGCGACCTTCTCGAACGCATCGCGGGCGATGTCGAGGGCGTGGGCCGGATCGAGAATATGCCCAAGATGGAGGGGCGGCAGATGATCATGATTATCGGCCCGGGGGCCAAGTGATCCGGGCCGCCGCCACAGCCCCATGAGCGGCGCCGTGGCCGGGCATGAATACCGTGTCCTGCCCGCGCCGACGCGCGGGCGCAAGGCGCCGGGCATCAAGACCCCCGAAGACCGCTTTGCACTTGGCATCGAGGACATCCTCAACGAAATGGCGCGCGACGGCTGGCGCTACCTGCGCAGTGACATCCTGCCCAGCCAGGAGCGTCAGGGCCTGACATCGACGACGACGGTCTACCGCTCGGTGCTCGTGTTTGAACGCAGCCTCGCGCCAGCGGCCCAGCCGGAGCCGGAACCACCCGAAGAATTCGTGGCCGAGGACGTGGCGCGTTCGTTGGTCCCTGATCGTCCCGACGGCTGAGTACAGAGCGAAACCCTTTGCAATCAGGACCCTGGCCGGCATTTGCGCGGCGCGCGAAGATTTGACCGTCACAGTGACGCCACGCGTTTTTTTGCCGCTCCCCCCTTCTAATCCGCGCGTTTTGGCATACACTCTGCGCCCTGACTCGGAAAGGTTCGCGCATGTCCAAGACTGATCCCTTCGGCTTCGATCTGTCCGTTTCCTCGGCCAAGCGCAAGAAGCCGCGCGGGCGGCGGGCGATGTCCGGCGCGTCGGAGACCTCGACCCGCGTGTGTGAGCACGAGGGTTGCGACGAGGCGGGGCTCTACCGCGCGCCCAAGTCCCCGGACGTGCTCGACGACTACTACTGGTTCTGCCAGCAGCATGTGCGCGAATACAATCTCAAGTGGAATTTCTTCGAAAGCACCACCGAGGCCGAGCTCAACGCGCAGATGTCACGCGACAAGGTCTGGGAGCGCGAGACCAAGCGCCTGTCGGACCCCGAGGCGCGCGCATGGGCCCGGCTCGGCATTGAGGACCCGCACCAGGTGCTGGGCGAGAACGCCACCCGCAACCCGGGCCGCAAGCAGACCGGCAAGCGCAAGCTGCCGCCGACCGAACGCCGCGCACTGGAAATCCTGGAGGCGGGCGACGACTGGTCCAAGGCGGACCTGCGCAAGGCCTACAAGTCGCTCATCAAGGTGCTGCACCCCGACATCAACGGCGGCGACCGGAGCCAGGAAGAGCAGTTGCAGCAGGTGGTCTGGGCCTGGGACCAGCTAAAGGACAGCCGCAACTTCAAGTGAGCCGGGGCAACCGCGTGTCTTGTGTGACCAGATCACAGACCGCGCCCGGCGATCGGGGCGATAATCACTATCGTAAACAGGCGCTGATCGCGCGCCTCCAACCACGAAGGCGACACCATGCTCAAGAAAAATGTCGGAACGATCGACCGCGCGCTGCGCATCATCCTTGGCCTCGCGCTCCTGGCCGGGTTCTTTCTCAACAGCGGCGGGGCCTATAGCTGGCTCTACCTCATCGGAATCATTCCGCTGGCCACAGGGCTGATGTCGTCCTGCCCGCTCTACTCGATGTTCGGGATATCGACCTGCCCGATCGACCGAAAGTGACATGAACGTGCCATCCTCTGGCCTGGCCTGAGGGTGACGCGATACCCTCACTTCCGTCGGGGGTATCGTGCCCAATTTCGCAGCGCGTCCAAACGGACCCGAGCAAGACGCTCCGGGTGACTAGGACGCGTCAGCGTCTTCCTCCGAGCCGCGCACGCCCAGAAGCTGATCCATGCTCACCGACGGCTGGTCGCAGCCCGCCTCGCCGACAATTCGCGCGGGCACGCCCGCCACGGTCTTGCACGGCGGCACCTCTTGCAGGACGACCGAGCCTGCGGCGACGCGGCTGCAATCGCCGACCTTGATATTGCCCAGAACCTTGGCGCCCGCGCCGATCAGCACGCCGTTGCCGATCTTGGGGTGGCGGTCTTCTTCCTCCTTGCCGGTGCCACCGAGCGTCACCGAATGCAGCATCGACACGTTATCGCCCACCACCGCCGTCTCGCCGATGACGATCGAATGGGCGTGGTCGATCATGATGCCCTTGCCGATCCGTGCCGCGGGATGGATATCGACGCCGAAAACCTCCGAGCAGCGCATCTGAAAGAACCGCGCAAGATCGCGCCGCCCCTGCCCCCAGAGCCAATGCGCGATGCGGTAGGCCTGGATCGCCTGGAACCCCTTGAAGAACAGCAAGGGCAGCAGGAATCGGTCACAGGCCGGGTCGCGGTCGTTGACAGCCACGATATCGGCGCGCGCGGCGAGCCCGATCCGGTCATCGGCGCCCAGCGCCTTGTCGCAGATCTCGCGCAGTATCTGCTCGGGCATCTCGGCGGAGGCGAGCTTGAGCGAGATGCGATAGGCCAGCGCCGACTCAAAGCTGCCGTGATGCAGCACGCTGGAATGAATGAGGCCACCCATCAGCGGCTCGTCGGCGATGGCCGCCTCGGCCTCGCGGGCGATGCGCGCCCAGACGGGATCGAACTCGGCCAGTTTGGTCTTTGTATGCGCCACGGGACATGCTCCTCTGGATCGGTACGATCATAACAGATAGGCAGGGCAGGTAAAATGCAAAGGGCTGTTGCCGAGGATCACCGTTATGAATGACACCGAGCGCGCCCGCTTTCGCGCCCGCATCACCGCGCGGCTCGCCGAGATCGACGAGGAGGACGCGCGCGGACGCGAAGGGCAGGCCACGGTCACGCTCGACCAGCAGGCCATCGGGCGGCTGAGCCGTCAGGACGCATTGCAATCGCAGGCCATGGCGCGCGCCACCCATGCCCGCCGCGACGTCGAGCGGCGCCGCCTGCGCGCCGCGCTCGACCGGATCGACGAGGGCGAATTCGGCTATTGCGAGGACTGTGGCGAGGAGATCGCGCCAGCGCGGCTCGAACTTGACCCCGGCACAACGCGCTGTATTTCCTGTGCGGCGGGCTGAGCCGCCCACGTCACGGCAGGAGCAACGGATGACCGAGACCAGAAGCGCCCTGATTGTCAGCCACGGCCAGCCCTCCGAGCCGGATCCGGCGGAACGCGACCTCGCGCGCTTTGGCACCCGCGTGGCGCGCGCCCTGCCCGGCTGGCACGTGGGCACGGCCACGCTGGCCAAGCCCGGCGCACTCGACGCGGCCTTGGCAGTGGCGGGCCCGGCGCCGGTCGTCTATCCGATGTTCATGACCGAGGGCTGGTTCACCGGCGAGAACCTGCGCAACCGGCTCGGCAATGCACCGGGGGCGCGCGTGCTGCGCCCCTTAGGCGTTTCGCCGGACCTGCCCGGCCTCGCCGCCGACCTGATCGACGACCAGATCGCCCGCGCCGGGTGGAACCCCGGCGAGACGCGGCTGTTTCTCGCCGCGCACGGTTCTGGCCGCAGCCCCAATTCGGCCCGCGACACCCGCGCCTTTGCCGCGGCGCTCGCCCGCCACATCGCGCTGGCAGAGATCAGCGTGGGCTTTGTCGAGGAGCCGCCATACCTCGCCGATGCCGCCACCGGCATCGGCGAGCGGAGCCTGTGCCTGCCGTTCTTTGCCGCCGCCGGGGGGCATGTCACGGATGACATTCCCGAAGCGCTCGACAAGGCGGATTTTTCCGGGCTTCGGCTCGCACCCCTGGGCCTTGCCCCCGCGGTGCCTGATCTGGTGGCCCGTGCCATCGCGTCGGACCGTTAGCGCCACCGCATTGCGTTGGCGCCAACAGGCAGGAATTTGCGCTAACAGTTATCGCTAACATCCTGACTTGACGCTGAAAATTTCCGTTTTCCGGGTTTTCGGGACCGACGCCTGCGTTTATACCGCAGCCAAATCCCGGATCAGGAGAGCCCAATGACCATCACCGTCGGCATCAACGGCTTCGGCCGGATCGGCCGCGCCACTCTGGCGCATATTTCCGAAAGCCTGCGCAACGACATCAAGGTCGTGAAGGTAAACGCCACCGGCCCGCTGGAGACGGCCGCGCACCTGATGCGCTATGACAGCGTGCATGGCCGCTTTCCCCATCCGATCACGGTCGAGGGCAACACGATGGACCTCGGACGCGGCCCGATCGAGATGTTTTCCACCTACGACATGACCGCGCTCGACTGGGAAGGCGTGGACGTTGTGATGGAATGCACCGGCAAGTTCAACGACGGGCTGACCGCCAAGACCCATCTGGAGCGCGGCGCGCGCAAGGTGCTCTTGTCGGCACCGGGCAAGAACGTGGACCGTACCGTTGTCTACGGCGTCAATGACGGGCTGTTGCAGCCGGGCGAGCGGATGATCTCGAACGGCTCTTGCACCACCAACTGCCTCGCGCCGCTGGCCAAGGTGCTGCACGAGGGCATCGGCATCGAGAGCGGCATCATGACCACGATCCACGCCTATACCGGCGATCAGCCCACCCATGACCGCCGCCACAAGGACCTCTACCGCGCCCGTGCCGCAGCAATGTCGATGATCCCCACCTCCACCGGCGCGGCCAAGGCGCTGGGCGAGGTGTTGCCCGATCTCGCCGGGCGGCTCGACGGCTCGGCCATCCGGGTGCCAACGCCCAATGTGTCGGCGGTGGACCTGACCTTCGTGGCACAGAAGGACGTGACCGCAGCGGACGTGAACGCAGTGGTGGCTGAGGCCGCCGCGGGGCCGATGGCGGGTGTGCTCGGCTACGATCCCGAGCCCAAGGTCTCGGTCGATTTCAACCACACCGAGGAGAGCTCGATCTTCGCCCCCGACCAGACCAGGGTGACGGGCAAGCGCCTGGTCCGGGTTCTGGCGTGGTACGACAACGAATGGGGATTCTCGTGCCGCATGGCCGACGTGGCCGTGGCGATGGGGCGGTTGCAATAAGCCCGCGACGCTTGCGCGATTGCGTCCCGTCGGGCATACCCGGCGGGATCATTTCGCCAGGGACATCCCGATGACCAACCGCATCGCCATCGTGCTGGTTCTGCTGATCGTCGCGGCGGTTGCTTATGACGTGCAGCGCAACGACCACGCCGGCCTGCTGTTCCTGGCGCGCAAGTTGATCGACCTGATCGAATACCTTGCATTCTGGCGCTGACAGAGTTCGAATGACGCGCGCTTGACAGGAGTACGTTTTCGTTTATCTTCGCAAATGATTGTTAGCGCTATCAAGCATCCGGAGGAACGATCATGGCACTCAGACTGGCCATCAACGGCTTTGGCCGGATCGGGCGCAACGTGCTGCGCGCGTTGATGGAATCAGGGCACACGGATATCGAGATCGCGGCAATCAACGATCTCGGCCCGGTCGAGACCAATGCCCACCTGCTCGAATTCGACAGCGTGCACGGCCGCTTTCCCGGCCCCGTCACCGTCGCGGGCAACACGATCGACGCAGGAGGCGGCCCGATCCGCGTCAGCGCCGAGCGCGATCCCGAGTCACTCGATTGGTCCGATATCGATATCGTGCTGGAATGCACCGGCATCTTCACCGACCGAGACGCCGCCGCACGGCACCTGAAGAACGGCGCACGCCGCGTGCTCGTCTCCGCCCCCTCGAAAGGGGCGGACCGGACCGTGGTCTACGGCGTCAACCATGCCAGCCTGACGCCGGAGGATATCGTGGTCTCGAACGGTTCTTGCACCACCAACTGCCTCGCGCCGGTGGCAAAAGTGCTTCACGAGAGCCTCGGCATCAAACGCGGCTTCATGACAACGGTGCACAGCTATACCGGCGACCAGCCGACGCTCGACCGGATGCACAAGGATCTCTACCGCGCACGTGGCGCGGCGCTCAACATCATCCCGACAACCACGGGTGCTGCGCGCGCCGTGGGGCTGGTGCTGCCCGAACTCGACGGACGCCTCGATGGCACGGCGATCCGCGTGCCCACACCCAACGTGAGCGCGGTGGACCTGACGTTCGAAGCGGGACGCGACACGAGTGTCGACGAGATCAACGCCGCCATCGCCGAAGCAGCGCAAGGGGCGCTCAAGGGCGTGCTCGACGTGACGGGCCGTGAGCTGGTGTCGTCAGATTTCAACCACAACCCGATGAGCGCCATATTTGCCACCGATCAGACGCGGGTGATGGATGGCAATTTCTGCCGGGTGCTGGCGTGGTATGATAACGAGTGGGGCTTTTCCAACCGGATGCTCGACGTGGCCGCCGAGATGGGGCGGCGCGCGGGGTAAGTAACCGCCGCTCTCAGGCGAATTTTGCGATCAGCGCATCGCGCACCGGGGCCGTGACAAATTTTGACACGTCGCCGTTTAGCCGCGCGATCTCCTTGACGAGCTTGGATGCGATCGCCTGGTGGCTCGCGTCGGCCATCAGGAACACCGTCTCTACCGTATTGTCGAGCGTCCGGTTCATACCCACCATCTGGAACTCGTATTCGAAATCCGCCACCGCCCGCAAGCCGCGCACGATAAGCTGCGCGCCCACGTCATGGGCGCAGTCGATCAGCAGGTTGTCGAACGGATGGGCGACGATCTCGGTGCCGGTCTGCTCGGTGAGCTTGACGCATTCCGCCTCGATCATCGTGACGCGCTCCTCCAGCGAGAAGAGCGGGCCCTTGTCCCGGTTGATCGCCACCCCGATCACCAGGCGATCTACCAGCATGGCGGCGCGGCGGATGATGTCGATATGCCCCAGCGTGATCGGATCGAAGGTGCCGGGATAGAGGGCGATGCGCATCTGGCCGCTCCGTTGTTGCGGTGTCGCGGCACGCAACGATATTGCGCCGCCGAATGCAACCCCCTCAATAGCCCATTATCATCCCTTCAAGCGCCGTCTTTTCCAGCGACAATTCGTCGAGCCGCGCCTTGACCACGTCGCCAATTGTGACGATCCCCACGAGCTTGCCCTCTTCGACCACCGGCATGTGGCGGAAGCGGCCATCGGTCATCCGCGCGAGCACCGCGTCCGAGGTGTCCTGCCTGGCGCAGCAGACCGGGTTGCGCGTCATCATCTCGCTCACCGTCTCGGTCAGGCAGCTCGCGCCGCGCACCGCCAGTGCGCGAACGATGTCGCGCTCCGACAGGATGCCGTCGGCAGCCTCGCCATCGGCGGACACAACCAGCCCGCCGATCCGGCGCTCGGCCAGGATACTGGCGGCCTCCGCGATCGGCGTGTCGGGCGTGACGGTGATGACCCCGTCATCGCCCTTGGACTTGAGAATCTGCTGGACCAGCATCGCGACGCCCTCCAAAATGAAAATTGCGTGAACGAAGCGTGAGCCACAACAATATTCCTGTCAAGCCTGCGCCTCGAGCCGCGCCACCTCGGCGCGCATCCCCTCGACAAGCGCCGCGGCAAAGCGGTTTTGTCGTTCCAGCCGGCGGTCGTCGGCGTGGCGCACGAGGTAGAAGCTGCGGGTGAGCGTGAAGAGATCGGGCAGCACCCGCCGCGCACCGCGCAGCCAGGGCAGAGAGAAATCGTGCAGCACGCCGATCCCGCCGCCTCTCGCGACGAGGTTAAGCTGCACCGAGACCGAGTTGGAGGCCAAATCGACCCGGTTGATCCCCGCCTCGCTGAGGTAATCGAGCTCGCGATCAAAGATCATGTCGGGGATGTAGCCCACGATCCGATGCGCGCGCAGATCCTCGAGCCGCGCGATCGCCGAGTGTCGGCGCAGGTAGCGCGCGGTCGCCGCGAGGTGCAGGTGGTAATCGGTGACCTTCTGCACCGAGAGCCGTCCAGCCGTGGGCGGGCTCACCGCGATCACCATGTCGGCCTCGCGCCGGGTGAGGTTGAACACCCGCGGCAGCGCGACGATCTGGATTTCGAGGTCCGGGTTTTCGGCGGCGATCTCGGTACAAACCTGCGGCAGCACGAAATTGGCGCAGCCATCGGGCGCGCCGATCCGAATTTGCCCGGCAAGCCCCCCCGCCTGCCCGGCCACGTCATGGGCGGCGGCCTCCATCGCCTGCTCGGCGCGGATCGCGTGCTCCATGAGCCGCGCCCCCGCCTCGCTCAGTGCGTAGCCGGTGGGCGACTTGGCAAAGAGCGGGGCGCCGAGCGCCTCCTCGAGCCGCGCCACCCGCCGCCCCACGGTGGCCGGATCGATCCGCAGCACGCGCCCCGCCCCCGACAGGCTCTCGGCGCGCGCCACCGCCAGAAAAATGCGCATGTCGTCCCAATGCGGCGTCACGGGCGCGTCTCCTTTGCAATAATGCAAATCGGTATTGGAAACTTGCCCCTTTTACGGTGAGTTTTGCAAGGCTACCTTGATGCCAACGCGCATTTCAGGAGGAGATGACGATGAAAGAGCTTACCCACTACATCAACGGTCAGCATGTGAAGGGCGCCTCGGGGCGCTTCTCGGACGTGTTCAACCCAGCCACCGGCGAAGTGCAGGCCCGTTGCCCACTCGCCAGTCCCGAAGAGATGGCGCAGGCCGTGGCCGCCGCGCAGGCCGCACAGCCCAAATGGGCCGCCACCAACCCGCAGCGACGCGCGCGGGTGATGATGGAATTCGTGCGGCTGCTCAACCGCGACATGGACAAGCTCGCCGAAGTGCTGAGCGCCGAGCATGGCAAGACCTTCCCCGACGCCAAGGGCGACGTGCAACGCGGGCTCGAAGTGGTGGAATACTGCATCGGTGCGCCGCAGATGCTCAAGGGCGAGTTCACCGACAGCGCCGGTCCCGGCATCGACATGTATTCCATGCGCCAACCCCTTGGAGTTACAGCAGGAATAACGCCGTTCAACTTTCCGGCGATGATCCCGATGTGGATGTTCGCGCCCGCATTGGCCTGCGGCAATGCCTTCATCCTCAAGCCCAGCGAGCGCGACCCCTCGGTGCCCTTGATGCTGGCGGAACTGATGGAGGAGGCGGGGCTGCCCAAGGGGCTCTTGCAGGTCGTGAACGGCGACAAGGTGGCGGTGGACGCGATCATCGAAGACCCGGTGATCCAGTCCATCGGCTTCGTCGGGTCGACCCCGATCGCCGAGTATATCTATGGCCGCGGCTGCTCGAATGGCAAGCGTGTTCAATGCTTTGGCGGGGCCAAGAACCACATGATCGTCATGCCAGATGCCGATATGGACCAAGCCGCCGACGCGCTCATTGGCGCGGGCTATGGCGCGGCCGGCGAGCGCTGCATGGCGATTTCGGTGGCCGTGCCGGTGGGTGACGAGACTGCCGACCGGCTGATCGAAAAGCTGGTACCGCGCATTGAAAAACTCAAGGTCGGACCCTGGACCGCGGGCAACGACGTGGATTACGGCCCCGTCGTGACGGCGGAGGCCAAGGCCCGCATCCTCGGGCTGGTCGAGAGCGGAATTTCTCAAGGAGCTCAATTGGTTGTCGATGGGCGGGACTTCAAGTTGCAGGGGTATGAGGACGGGTTCTTCGTGGGGCCGCACCTGTTTGACCGGGTGACGCCGGAGATGGACATCTACCGGCAGGAGATTTTCGGGCCCGTGCTGACCACTGTGCGCGCGGGCAGCTACGAGGAGGCCCTGAAGCTGGCGATGGACCACGAATACGGCAACGGCACCGCGATCTTTACCCGCGACGGCGATGCCGCCCGCGATTTTGCCAATAGAATCAACATCGGAATGGTGGGTATCAACGTGCCGATCCCGGTGCCGCTGGCCTACCACACATTCGGTGGATGGAAGAAATCGGGCTTTGGCGATCTCAATCAGCACGGGCCTGACGCGTTCAAGTTCTACACCCGCACCAAGACCGTCACGTCGCGGTGGCCGTCGGGGATCAAGGATGGCGGCGAGTTCAACTTCAAGGCGATGGACTGAGACAGGCCGCCCGAACCTGTAGGTTCAGGCGGTGAACCGGGAGGTTCGGCGGGGGGCACCGTGACGGTGCCCCCACCCCCCGGGGTGTTTCCACGACGAAGAAACGCGGCGCCCAATGCTTTTCCCTTGGCAGCGCCCCTTCCGCCGGTGTTTTCTGGCGGGGAGGGGACTGGGGAGGCAGGGCATGGCGATCACGCATCCGGATTTCACCATCGGCGTCGAGGAAGAATACCTGCTCGTCGATCTCGACAGTCTCGCGCTGGCCAACGCGCCCGAGGGGTTGATGGAGGCGTGCAAGAGCGAGCTGGAGGACCAGGTCAGCCCCGAATTCCTCAATTGCCAGATCGAGATCGGCAGCCGGGTGTGCAAGACCATCGCCGAGGCGCGCGAAGACCTGAAGCGCCTGCGCAGCACCGTGGCGCACCATGCCCGCGCCCACAACCTCGCCCCTATCGCCGCATCGTGCCATCCATTGGCCGACTGGCGCAGCCAGACCCATACCGACAAGCAGCGCTATAACGACTTGCAGCACGATCTGGCGGGGGTGGTGCGGCGGATGCTGATATGCGGAATGCATGTGCATGTGGGCATCGAGCCGCCCGACCGGCGCATCGATCTGATGAACCAGATGAGCTATTTCCTGCCACACTTCTTGGCGCTGAGCGCGTCCTCGCCTTATTGGCAGGGGCAGGATACCGGGCTGGCGAGCTATCGCCTGACCGTGTTCGACAACCTGCCGCGCACCGGGCTGCCGCCGCGGATGGAGAGCTTTGGCAGCTTCGAGCGGTCGGTGCAGGTGCTGGTGGATATGGGGGTGATCGAGGATGCGTCGAAAATCTGGTGGGATTTGCGCCCCTCGTCGCGCTTTCCCACCCTGGAATCGCGCATCTGCGACGTGCAGCCCCGGCTGGAGGATACGCTCACCCTTGCCGCGCTCACGCAGGCGATCGCGCGGATGCTGTGGCGGCTGGCCATTCGCAACCAGCGCTGGCGCATCTACGACGCCTTCCTGGTGAGCGAGAACCGCTGGCGCGCGCAGCGCTATGGCACCACCGAGGGGCTGATCGACCTTGGGCGCGGCGAGATCGTGCCGATGGAGGAGCTGGCAGCAGAGATGATTGAGCTGGTGGCCGAGGATGCCGAGTTCTTCTCGTCGCTGCCGGAGGTGACGCGGCTGCGCGACATGGTGGCGGGCGGCACCAGCGCCGAGCGCCAGCGTGCCGTGGCCTGCGCGGCGCGCGAGGGGGGCGCGGACGAGAAGGAGGCGTTGCGCGCGGTGGTCCGCCACCTGATCGAGGAATACCACGCCGACCTGTGAGCCAGCGTCGATGACAATCCTGTGAGCGGATCGGCGGAAAATGCCGCCGCCTCTTCGGATTTGCGGTTATCTTACCTATATAGCGCGCATATCCCCGACATAGAGGACCGAGCAAAGTGACGCCGAAATTCACCCGCCGCACCGCCATCACCACCGGCCTCGCCGCGCTGGCCACGCCCGGCCTGCTGCGCGCCGAAACATTGGTGAACCGCCGCAACGTCTCGGCCTTTGTCAAACGCGACTGGCGCGATCATTTCGACAGTCTCGGCCAGGGCTGCCTGCTCGCCGATATCGACAGCCGTGCGGTGCATTACTGGGGACCGGATAACGAGACCTATGCGCTCTACCCCTCCTCGGTGCCGATGACCGAGGATCTGACGCGGCGCGGCTATACACGGATCGTGCGCAAACGTGTCGGCCCCGACTGGACACCCACCCAATCCATGCGCGAGCGCGACCCCACGCTGCCCGCCTACATGCCGCCCGGCCCGGGCAACCCGCTGGGCACCCATGCGCTCTATCTCGACTGGCCCGCCTACCTGGTGCACGGCACCCATGACACCCGCAAGATCGGGAGACAGTCCTCCTCGGGCTGCATCGGCCTCTACAACCGGCATATCGAAGAGCTTTTCAGCATGGCGCAGGTCGGCACACAGGTGCTCTTGCTGTGACCGCGCGGCCCTTGCAAACTATCAGCGCCCCGGGTTACCCCTCGGGGCGTTTTCTATTGTCACATCAGGTTCGGAGGCGTTGCGCCTTGCAACAGTTCTGCAATAGTTGTTAATTAAACAACCGTTCATTTCAGCGAACAGGAGCCGGTGATGGATTTCGCCCTCACAGAGGAACAGACCGCCATATTCGACATGGCCCACGCCTTCGGGCAGGACCGGATCGCGCCCCACGCCCGCGACTGGGAGCGCGAGGGCACCATTCCCAAGGAGCTGTGGCCCGAGATCGCGGCGCTCGGCTTCGGTGGGCTCTACGTGAGCGAGGACTCGGGGGGATCGGGGCTGGGCCGGCTGGATGCGACGCTGGTGTTCGAAGCGCTGAGCATGGCCTGCCCCTCGGTCGCCGCGTTCCTGTCGATCCACAACATGTGCGCCAAGATGATCGACAAGTTCGGATCGGACGAGATCAAGGCGCGGGTTCTGCCCCGCGCCATGACGATGGAGACGGTGCTCTCGTACTGCCTGACGGAACCGGGATCGGGCTCGGATGCCGCGGCATTGAAGACCCGCGCGGAGCGGACGAACGAGGGGTATGCACTCAACGGCACCAAGGCGTTCATCTCGGGGGGCGGATATTCGGACGCCTACGTGGTGATGGTGCGCACTGGCGGCGACGGTCCCAAGGGTATCTCGACCGTCTATGTCGAGGACGGCACGCCGGGCCTCAGCTATGGCGGACTGGAAGACAAGATGGGCTGGCGCAGCCAGCCAACGCGGCAGGTGCAGTTTGACAACTGCAACATTTCCGCCGCGAACCTGGTGGGTGAAGAGGGTAAAGGTTTCAGTTACGCGATGAATGGGCTGGATGGCGGGCGGCTCAACATCGCCGCCTGTTCGCTGGGCGCGGCACAGCAGGCGATCGATATGACGCTGGGCTACATGGCCGAGCGCAAGGCGTTCGGCAAGCCGATCAGCGAGTTCCAGGCGCTGCAATTCCGGCTGGCCGACATGGAGATCGAATTGCAGGCCGCGCGCACATTCCTGCGGCAGGCGGCGTGGAAGCTCGACACCGGCGCGCCCGATGCGACGAAGTTCTGCGCGATGGCCAAGAAGTTCGTCACCGAGGCGGGCAGCCGCATCGTCAACCAGTGCCTGCAACTGCATGGCGGTTATGGCTACCTGGCCGATTACGGGATCGAGAAGCTGGTGCGCGACCTGCGCGTGCACGAGATCCTGGAGGGCACCAACGAGATCATGCGCCTGATCGTGGCGCGGGAGATGCTGGCGGACCAATGAGCGACGATATCCATATCCGCAAGGAAGGGCGCGCGGGGCGGATCACGCTGACCCGGCCGAAGGCGCTCAACGCGCTGAGCTATGATATGTGCACGGCGATCGAGGCGGCGCTTGACGGCTGGCGCGACGACCCGGAGGTGGCGCTGGTGCTGATCGACGCGGAGGGCGACAAGGCATTTTGCGCGGGCGGCGACATTCAACAGCTCTATGACACGGGCCGCGCCGGGGATTTCGCCTATGGGCGGCGATTCTGGGCCGATGAATACCGACTGAATGCCAAGATCGCGCGCTATCCGAAACCCTACGTGGCGCTGATGCAGGGATTTGTCATGGGCGGCGGTGTGGGGATTTCGTGCCACGGGTCGCACCGGGTGGTCTGCGACAGCACGCAGGTGGCCATGCCGGAATGTGGCATTGGGCTGGTGCCGGATGTGGGCGGCTCTCTGCTGCTGGCACGGGCGCCGGGGCGCTCGGGCGAATACCTCGGGGTGACCGGCACGCGAATGGGACCGGATGACGCGATATATTGCGGTTTTGCCGATAGTTATATCCCGAAGTTGAAGTGGGACGAGATGTGCGCCGCGCTCGTCGAGAGCGGCGATCCGGGCGTGATCGACGGGGTTGCCGAGACCCCGCCGGAGGGCGATTTGCGGGCGCAGCAAGGCGAGATCGACGCGCATTTCGGCGGCGAGGGGCTGCATGACATCCTCAATTCCCTGCGCGCAAGCGACAGCGATTTCGCGAGCGGCGCGCTGAAGGCGATAGGGCGCGGCTCGCCGCTGTCTATGGCCTGCGCGGTCGAGATGATCCACCGGCTGCGCGGGCCGGGCGCGGATATCGGGCGCGCGCTGGGCCTGGAATACCGGTTCACCTACCGGGCGATGGAAACGGGCGATTTCCTGGAAGGGATTCGCGCCGCGATTATCGACAGGGACCGGAACCCGCAATGGAAACACGGGCTTGACGCCCTGCCGGGCTATGCGGCGTCGCAGATGTTGATGCCGCTGGGGCCGGATGCGCTGATACTGGAGGAGGAGGCAGAGACATGAAGATCGGATTTATCGGGCTGGGAAACATGGGGGCGCCGATGGCGGCGAACCTGGCAAAGGCCGGGCACGCGGTGACGGGCTTTGACATGGCCGAGGTCAGCGTCGAGGGCGTGGAGATGGCCGCAAGCGCGGCAGAGGCGGCGCGGGGGGCGGAGGTGGTGATCACCATGCTGCCCAATGGCGACATCCTGCGCCGCGTGGCAGGCGAGGTGATCCCGGCGATGGACAAGGGCGCGGTGCTGCTCGACTGCTCGACCGTGGATGTCGCGAGCGCGCGCGACGTGGCCGAGAAGGCGCAGGCGGCGGGGCTGTCGGCGCTCGATGCGCCGGTGTCTGGTGGTGTCGGCGGCGCGGCGGGCGGCACGCTCACCTTCATGGTTGGGGGTGACGAGACGGGCTTTAACATCGCCCGTGAACTATTTGATATAATGGGTCAAAAGGCGGTTCATTGTGGCCCTTCTGGCAATGGGCAGGCGGCCAAGATATGCAACAACATGATCCTCGGCGCCACCATGATCGCCACCTGTGAGGCGTTTGCCCTGGCCGACAAGCTGGGCCTCGACCGGCAGGCGATGTTCGACGTGGTCTCGACCTCGTCCGGTTCCTCGTGGTCGATGAACACCTATTGCCCGGCGCCGGGCATCGGCCCCAAGTCGCCCGCCGACAATGACTATACCCCCGGCTTTGCCGCCGACCTGATGCTCAAGGACCTGCGGTTGTCGCAGCAGGCGGCCGAGGCGGTGGATGCCGACACGCCGATGGGCCGCGCGGCCTGTGATCTTTACGCACGGTTCGTCGAGGACGAGGACGGCAAGGGTCGCGATTTCTCGGCCATGCTGCCCCGGTTCGAGAAGCGCGGACGCGGTTGATGGGCTGGCGCGCGCGGGCGACGGGGCTGCCGCCGCTCGGCGCGGCGGCAGCGGCGGCCCTCGACGCGCTCTCCCCTATGGAGGTGCCCGAGGGCACGGTGCTGTTTCGCCCGGGCGAGACGGTCAAGGGTTTCGTCATCGTGCTCCGGGGGCGGGTCGAGGTCTATCTCACCGGGCTGTCGGGGCGCGAGATCCTGCTCTACGAGGTGACCCCGGGGCAAAGCTGCGTGCAGTCCACGCTGGGCCTGATGGGCGGCGAGGATTATTCCGGCGAGGCGGTGGCGCGCACGCCCGCCGAGATCGTGCTGGTGCCGCGCGAGACGTTTCTGCGGCTGATGGACGACGATCCGGGCTTTCGCGGCTTTGTCTTTGCCGCCTTTGCCGAACGGCTGCAATCCATGATGCACCTGCTGGACCGGGTGGCGTTTCAACGGATCGAGACGCGGCTGGCGCAATGCCTGCTGGCGCGGGCCGAGGAGGGGCGGCTGCGGGCCACGCATGCCGAGATCGCGGTAATGATCGGATCGGCGCGCGAGGTGGTTTCGCGCCGCCTTGACGCGCTGGCGCGGCGGGGGATCGTGGCGCTGGAGCGGGGCACCGTTCGCATTCTCGACGCCGGGACGCTGGCCGAGCTGGCCGAAGCGGAGCAATGAAGCGGGGCGGCGCGCTGCGCCGCCCCGCCGGGGTAACGACCCATACTCGAACCGCACCTCTTACGGCTTGGGCGGCAGGATCACCCTGTCGACCACGTGGATCACGCCGTTCGATTGCTTCACGTCGGCGATGGTGACGTTGATGGTGCGCCCGCGCTCGTCCTCGAGCATGATCTTGTCGCCCGAGTAGGTCGCCTGAAGCTCGCAGCCGCCGAGCGTGGGCACGATGTGCATGCCGCCGTCATCGTCGATCATGCCCTTGATCGCATTGGCCATCGCGTCGGCACCGACCACGTGACAGGTGAGGATCTGCGTGAGCTGTTTCTTGGCCTCCGGTTCCAGCAGCGCCTCGACCGCGCCGTCGCGCAGCATCCCGAAGGCGTCATCGGTGGGTGCGAAGACGGTGAAGGGCCCCTCGCCCGAGAGCGTCTCGACGAGACCGGCGGCCTTGACGGCGGCGACGAGGGTCTCGTGATCGGCGGAGTTCACCGCGTTCTCGATGATGTTCTTGTCGGCGTACATCGGCGCGCCGCCGACCATCGGGTTATCCATCCCGGCCAGCGCCACGGTTGCCGTGAATGCAAGCGCGCCGGTGGCGGCAAAAATCCTGGTGCGTGTCATGTCGTGTCTCCTCGGTTGGTTGCCATGCCCCCGACCTTCTTGGCCGGAGGTCACGGGGAGGCACGCAGCGGGCAGGCCAAGAGTTTCAGATTTTTTTCGCAGGACGTTCAAGGCGGTGCTGCGCCGGGGGAAGCGGGGCTGAACAGGGGCCTTCAGGGCTTCGCTCCCATGCGTGGAATCGAGACGTGCTCGCGTCTCTTTCGACCCCTGCGCCCCACGTTGGTCGCCGGATCACAGGCCCGGGAATCACCGGCGCGGCGTCATCCGCAGCCATATCCCGTCGCGCCCGCGCACCGTCAGATGCGCGACCGGCATGGCGGGGCGCCCCTCTACCGGCGCGAACCGGAAGGCGCGCACCAGCATCGCCAGCAGAAGCGGCCCCTCGATCATGGCAAACCCGGCCCCGGTGCAGACACGGCTGCCGGCGGAAAAGGGGATATAGGCCCGGCGCAGGCAGTCGCGTCCGTTCGCGGCAGCAAAACGCGCGGGGTCGAATTCGTCGGGCCGCTCCCACAGCCGCTCGTGGCGGTGGAGGTGCCACGGGCTCAGCACCACCTGCGCGCCGGGGGGCACATCGCGGCCGCGAAACCGCTCGGGGCAGGTCGCCTCGCGCACCATCATCGGCACCGGCGGGTAGAGGCGCAGCGTCTCGCGGAACACGTCGCGCGCCACCCGCAGCCGCCCCATGTCGGCAAACTCCGGCGCGCGGTCGCCCATCACCTCTGCCGCCTCGGCGGCCACCTTGTCCTGCCATTCTGGATAAAGCGCCAGCAGGTAGAGCGCCCAGGCGAGCGCCGAGGCGCTGGTCTCGTGTCCGGCGAGGAAGAAGATCGCCACCTGATCGACCATTTCCGCGGTGGTAAACCGCTCTCCGGTCTCGGGGTCGGCGGTCGTCATGATCTTGGTGGCGAGGTCGTCCGGCGCGGTCCCTGCCGTGATCTCGTCCATCCGCGCCGCCGTCAGCCGCTCGATCAAGCCCCTGATCCGCCGCGCCGTGGCCCGCGTCTCGCGCCGGTGAAAGCGCGGGATCCAGTGCGGCAGCGGGATGAAGGCAGCGAGGTTGAGCACCGGTTGCGTGCGCTGATGCGCCTTGAATTCCTCGAAGACCCGCGCCGCCGTCGCGTTCTCGATCGGGATGGAAAACAGCGTGCGGAATATCACGTCCGCCGCCGCGTGACTGGTCTGCGCCTCGACCTCCACCGGGCTGCCATCCGCCAGCCCTGTCAGCCGCGCCACCGCCCCCTGCCCCGCGTCCACCATCGCCGGGAACGTGTCGCGCAGCCGCCCACCCTCGAAGGCGGGGTCGATAATGCGCCGCTGCCGCTTCCATGTCTCGCCGTTGGTGACAAAGACCGACTGCCCCAGGAGCGGGCGCAGCCCCTCGCTCACCCGGCCGGATTTGGGGAAATCGCCGGGCCTCTCGCGCAGCACCAGATCGACGAGTGCGGGCTCGTTGCACAGGTACGAGCGAAAGAACGGCGTGCGAAATTCGGCCATCCACGCCCGGTAGAGCCGCGCGGGCTGCGCCGAGAGGATATCGGCGCGAAACAGCCGCAGGTAGCGCCAGAGCGATACGCGGTCCGACCGTGCGGGTGGCTTGGGCGGGATCATGGCGCCACGCTCCGATAGCCGGACGTGGCCCGTTCGATCCGCGCGGGAGAGGGCGCGCGCCCGGCGAATCGCGCGGCCAGCGTCTGCGGCCCGGCGGTGATCGCGAAGTAATCGTAATCGCCGGGGCGGTCGAAGGCACAGAGATACTGGAAATGCAGCCGGAAGAAGCGCCAGCGAAGGCTGCGCCAGCGCGCCGGGCTGAGCGTCTGCGTGAACGCCGCCGAGATGACCAGCGGCCAGCGCTTTCCCTCTGGTGCCACGCCGCTCACCGCCACCGGGTCGCAAAGCGCGAATGCACAGCCATCCCCCGGCGCCGTCACGTCGAGCCAGAACAGCTCGTCTCGCGTGCTCAGATAGGCGAGGTCAGCGCGCAGCCGCCATGCCCGCGGCAGGAAGGACACCATCGGCACCACCTGTCCGAGGCTCAGCAACGACAGCGCCGGGCCGGTCGCGGGCACGCGGCCTTCGCGGATCAGGTCGGCCAGCACCGACACCGCCAGATGCGCGCCCGAGGAATGGCCCACCACCAGCACCTCGTCGCACCCACCCTTCAGGGCCTGTGCGATCGCGTCGCCGAATTCCGCCATCCGGGTTTCCAGCTCTGGCGGGTTTGCCCCGAGCCACCGCGCCGACCAGGCGTAGTCATGCATCAGGTAATAGGCGAAGAACCGGCCATCCAGGCGCCGGAACGTTTCCAGCACCACCGGCACCGCCACCAGCCCGCCCCACGCGGCCCAGGGGTGCAGGACCGCCAGCACGCGCCCCAGAAGCCACGCGGCGAGGAGTGCCAGTGCAAGCTGCGCGAGCAGGAACCCCACGGGGTAGAGCGCCGCGATGACCGGCCCCTTGCGCAGCCGCATCAGCCGCCAGAGCGCCCCGGTGCCGATGTAGATGGCCGCCGTGCGGATGAGTTGCAGATAGGTGCCGGCCTTGCCCTGGTCCATGCTGTTCTTGACGATGTCGGACCAGACCAGCACCTCGATCCCGGCCTCGGTCCGGGCCCCCTCGATCCGCGCGTCGACGCCCCAGCCGAACCGGTCCTTGCCGATGGCGGGCCGCAGCGCGATCTCGTGGCCCGAAACCTGCGCCTGCGCCGCCGCCTGCTTGCGATAAAGCTCTCGGTAGCGGCGTGGCGGGATCGGGTCGTAGCCGGGGATGTAGAAGACATGGCGGCGGCGCACGGCGGTCATGGCTTGCCCCCGCGCGCCGTCCCTGCCCCCAGTCTCGCACGTAACCGCATCCATTCGCGTCCCTGCCTCACCGCCCCACCCTAGCGCCGAAATCCGGCAAGCTTAAGGCCCGCGCGCGGCATGCGCGCCACAGCCGCACCCGATCGTCGTTTTCTTCCCCCATGACAGGGGCTTGACGCCGGGCGAAGAGGCTCTCACTCTGGCACGGTTTGCATCACAGACCAGCACCGAGGCCCCCTTGAGCACCCAGCTTGCCGATACCGTCGCCCTCCTGCGCGAGCTTGTCGCCTTTCCGACCATCTCGGAGGTGAGCAATCTCGACATGATCGCCTATCTCGGCCACCGGCTGGAATCGTGCGGGGCGCGCGTCGATATCTTTCACGACGAGATCGGTCACAAGGCCAACCTCTTTGCCACGTTCGGCCCCGACACCGATGGCGGCATCGTGCTGTCGGGCCATTCCGACGTGGTGCCGGTGGCCGAACAGGACTGGGCCTCGGACCCGTTTGACCTGATCGAGCATGACGGGCGGCTCTACGGGCGCGGCACCTGCGACATGAAGGGCTTCATCGCCACCGCCGTCTCGATGGCCCCGTTGCTCGCGAAGCGTGCCCTCTCGCGGCCGCTCCACCTCGCGTTTACCTATGACGAGGAGGTGGGCTGTCTTGGCGGGCAGGCGCTGATCGAGAGCCTGAGCGCCCGCGGCATCCGCCCCGGTGTCGCCATCATCGGCGAACCCACCTCGATGCGGGTGATCGAGGGGCACAAGGGCTGCTACGAATACACCACCCGGTTCTACGGGCAGGCCGGGCACGGCTCGGCGCCCGAACGGGGGGTGAACGCGGTGGAATACGCGGTGCGCTACGTCAACCGCCTGCTGGAACTGGCCGAGGCGCTGCGCGCCCGCGCCCCCGAGGGCAGCCGTTTCGATCCGCCCTGGAGCACGATCAACACCGGCTCGATCAAGGGCGGCGTGGCGCATAACGTGATCGCCTCGAACGCGGCGGTGGAATGGGAAATGCGCCCCGTGCGGCGCGCGGATGCCGACTTCGTCAAGGACGACCTGCGGCGCTATTGCGAGGAGATGCTGCTGCCACGGATGCGGGCGATCTTTCCCGATGCCAACATCACCACCGAGACGATCGGCGAGGTGGACGGGCTCGAACCCGCCGAGATCAACGAGGCGCGCGACATCGTGATGGAGCTGACCGGTGCCGACGGACCCGAACTCGTCCCCTTCGGGACCGAGGCGGGGCTGTTCCAGAACTACGGCACCTCGGCGGTGGTGTGCGGGCCAGGATCAATCGAGCAGGCGCACAAGCCCGACGAGTTCATCTCTCTCGACCAGTTGCAGCACTGCATCGACATGCTCTGGCGCCTGGGCGACAAGCTCGACGCCTGACAGCCCGTGCGCCGCAGCCGCGCCGTGGCGCGACTGCGGGATTAACCGGCCTCGTTCCTCGCGCCCTAGAGCGTGTCGCGTTCATTCGCATTCACGCGACACGCTCCAACTCGTTGATTCCGCATGTTCAAGGAGCTCAAAACCGGTTTCCACTTTTGAGCAACATGCTCTAGCCCAGCGCCTCGGAACAGCGCTTGCAGGTGCCGGGATGGGCATGGCGGCCCACGTCGGGCAGGATCTTCCAGCAGCGTTGGCATTTCTCGCCGCCCGCGCGCTCGAACACCACGCCGATATCGTCGACCTCGGGCATGCGGAACGCCTCTGCCGGGCGCGGATCGGCGGTCAGCACGATATCCGAGGTGATGCAGATATCGGCGAAATTCACCGATTTCAGCGCCTTGAGCGTCTCGGCATCGCGCACATGCACCACCGGCGCGGCCTCGAGGCTGGCGCCGATCACCTTGTCGGCGCGCTGCACCTCCAGCGCCGCCGTCACCACCCGGCGCGCGCGCCGCACATTGGCCCATTTCGCCGCCAGCGGCTCGTTCAGCCAGTCGGCGGGCGTGTCGGGCATGTCGTGCAGGTGCACGCTGTCGCCCTCGCCGGGGAATCGCGACAGCCACACGTCCTCCATCGTGAACACCATCACCGGCGCGAGCCAGGTGGTCAGCCGGTGGAACAGCAGGTCCATCACCGTGCGCGCCGCGCGGCGGCGCGCGGTGTCGCCGTCGCAATAGAGCACGTCCTTGCGGATGTCGAAGTAGAAGGCGCTCAGATCGAGGGTGCAGAAGTTGAATACCTGCTGGAAAACCCCTTGGAAATCATAGGCATCATAGCCTTTCTTCACCTTGTGATCCAGCTCTGCCAGCCGGTGCAGCATCCAGCGCTCCAGCTCTGGCATCTCCGAGGGCTCCACCCGGTCTGCCTCGGTGAAATGGCTCAGGGCGCCGAGCATGAAGCGCATCGTGTTGCGCAAGCGGCGATAGCTGTCGGCCACGCCCTTGAGGATTTCCGGCCCGATCCGCAGGTCGGCGGTATAATCCGCCTGCGCCACCCACAGCCGCAGGATATCCGCGCCGTATTGCTTCGTCACGTCCTCGGGCGCCACGGTATTGCCGAGCGATTTGGACATCTTGTTGCCCTTCTCGTCCAGCGTGAAGCCGTGGGTCAGCACGCCGCGATAGGGCGCGTGGCCGATGGTGCCGCAGGCCTGCAACATCGAGGAATGGAACCAGCCGCGATGCTGATCGGTGCCTTCGAGGTAGAGATCGGCCATGCCGTCCTCTGACCCGTCCTCGCGGTCGCGCAGCACGAAGGCGTGGGTGGAGCCGCTGTCGAACCAGACGTCGAGGATGTCGTCGACCTGTTCCCAGGCCGCCGGATCGACGATGCCATTGAGGAACCGCTCCTTGGCCCCGTCCTTGTACCACGCATCCGCGCCCTCGGCCTCGAAGGCGTCGAGGATGCGGGCGTTCACTTCCTCGTTTCGCAAAAGGTATTCCGGATCAGTTGGTTGCGCGCCTTTCTTCACGAAACAGGTGAGCGGCACGCCCCAGGCGCGTTGGCGAGAAAGCACCCAGTCGGGCCGCGCCTCGATCATCGAATAGAGGCGGTTGCGGCCGGTTTTCGGCGTCCATGTCACCAGCTCGTCGATCGAGCGCAGCGCGCGCTCGCGGATGGTGGTGCCATACTCGTCCTGCCCGTCGCCCACGGGCCGGTCGATGGCGGCGAACCATTGCGGCGTGTTGCGGTAGATCACGGGCGCCTTGGAGCGCCAGGAATGCGGGTAGCTGTGCTTGATCTTGCCGCGCGCGAGCAGGCCACCGACGGAGGCGAGCTTGTCGATCACGGCCTTGTTGGCGTTGCCCTCTTTCCCTTTGCGGTCAAGGATATGGGTGCCGCCGAAGAAGGGCAGATCGGGGCGGAAGGAGCCGTCATCGAGCACGTTATAGGTGATCACCTGATCGAGCATGCCGAGGCCGCGATAGAGCTCGTATTCCTCCATCCCGTGGGAGGGCGCGCAATGGACGAAGCCGGTGCCCTCCTCGTCGGTGACGAAATCGGCGGCGCGGAAATCGCGGGGGGCATCCCACTCGCCGTTTGATCCTTCGGCATTGGCGAGGGGGTGGGATAGCTTGAGGTGGCTCAGCTCATCGGCATCGACACTGCGCACCCTGTGGTACATGCCTTCCTCCAGCCGCGCCCGCGTCATGACATCCCCGGCAAGCTTGTCCGCGAGGATGAAGCGGTCGCCCACATTGGCCCAGCACTCGCCGGGCGTGCCGGTCACTTCGTAGAGCCCGTAAGCGATATCCTCACCATAGACGACGGCCTTGTTGGACGGGATCGTCCAGGGCGTGGTGGTCCAGATAACGACATGCGCGCCTTGCAAGTCGCCTTCGGTGGCAACCCGGAACTTCACCCAAACCGTAAAGCTCTCCTTGTCGTGATACTCCACCTCCGCCTCGGCGAGCGCGGTTTTCTCGATGGGCGACCACATCACCGGCTTGGAGCCCTGGTAGAGCACGCCCGACATCAGGAATTTCTGGAATTCCTCCGCGATGATCCGTTCGGCGCGGAAATCCATCGTCAGGTACGGCTTGTCCCACTTACCGGTGATGCCGAGCCGCTTGAACTCATCGCGCTGCACGTCGATCCAGCCTTCGGCGAACTTGCGGCATTCCTGCCGGAAATCGACGGTATCGACCTTGTCCTTGTCCAAACCTCGCGCGCGGTACTGCTCCTCGATCTTCCACTCGATGGGCAGGCCGTGGCAGTCCCAGCCGGGGATGTAGCGCGCGTCGCGGCCCATCATCTGCTGCGAGCGCACCACCATGTCCTTGAGGATCTTGTTGAGCGCGTGGCCGATATGCAGGTGCCCGTTGGCGTAGGGGGGGCCGTCGTGCAGGGTAAAGGGCTGACGGCCCTCGGCGCGTTCGCGCAGGCGGTCATAGATGCCGATCTCTTCCCACCGGGCGAGCCATTCGGGCTCGCGCTTGGGCAGGCCCGCGCGCATCGGGAAATCGGTTTGCGGCAGGTTCAGCGTGGCTTTGTAATCGGGGTAATCGGGCGTGTCAGAACACATGGGTGACGTCCTTTGTCACTGGGTGTTGGAATTCTGCGGGTGGGGGGCGGCGCGATGGCTCGAACGCCTGTGATCCCGGCGGCTCGTCAGGGTCAGAGCGCCGGGCATGTAATTCGAATGACGATCGCTGCGCATGTCATCATGGCCCGCCTTATAGGCGCGCACCCGGCAAGCGTCCAGAGGCGCGGCCCTCGCTTTCTTGAAAAGAAAGCGTGACGAAATCCTTTCGGAGACCTCAGCGAAACTCTTGGGATTCCCTGAGATGGTTTGGTGGGGTATGTTTTGTCATGAGACAGAGTTTTTCGACCCAGCCCGCCTTGTTTGCTCCGCAGGAGTTGTTCGACCACCCGGCGCTTTGTGCCCTGGATGGGGTGGAGGTGCTGATTGACTGGGACCGCATTGCGGCGCTTTTGCCTGCGGGAGAAGAGAAGGTTCAGACCGGGCGGCCGGGATATCCGGCGCTCACGCTGTTCCGGGCGCTGCTGCTGGGGCTTTGGTATGATCTGTCGGACGTGAAGCTCTCGGCTCAGCTGGCCCGGGACCTTCTGTTTCGCAAGTTCTGCCGCCTGGAGCTGGATGCGGGCGTGCCGGAGGCCTCGACGCTGGGGCGGTTCCGGGCGCGGCTGGGGGACCGTTTGGACGGCATTCTTGCGGAACTCGTCGCCATGCTGGAGGAGGCCCGGGTGATCCTCGCGGAGGGCCGGGTGGCCATCGTTGACGCAACCGTGGTCGAGGCGGCCCGCAGCAGGCTCTCGACGCAGGACCCGGAGGCGGGCTCTGCGGTGAAAGTCACCGTGAAGGGCCGCAGGCAGGCGGTCTGGGGCTGGCAGGCCTTTGTCAATGCCGACGAGGACGGGTTCGTGCGGCGCGTGACCGTGAGCCCCGGGAACCGGGCCGAAGTGGACAGCCTGTGCGATCTGATGGTCGGCGACGAGACCGCCCTCTATGCGGACAGCGCCTATATCGGGCCGCGAACCCGGGCGCTTCTGGCGCATCACGGGATGTGCGATCGGGTTCAGAAGCACGGGGTCCGCAGGCGCAAGCTGACGCCACAGGAGCGTGCCCGGAACGTTGAAATCGGCGTCACACGCGGGCGGGTGGAGGCGATTTTTGGCCACTGGAAGCGGCACTGGGGCCTGCGCCGAACCCGGTTCCTCGGGGGTGCCAAAATGCAAGCCCTGACCCGTCTTGCGGCCATTGGCTGGAACCTGTGGAAAGGTGCCGGGTTCAAAGCGAGATACGGCTGATAACCCGGCTCCCTCACCAATCTCACCTGCCAGTCAAGGCCACCACCGAAGCCTAACAACCGGCCCAAAACCATCCCGGGGGAAACAAATCCCACCTCACCCCTCAAACGAGGCGTTTCGCTGAGGTCTCTTAAAAGTTTCCGGTCCGGAATTTTTTGAAAATTCCGGCTCCGTCTCGCCCCGAAACCTGTGTTTCGGGGCGATTTGGGTTTTATCCGAACACGCGGGTCAGCGCCGCGTCGGTGGCCGTGATGATCTGGTCGATGTCATCCTTGGTGGCGATGAGCGCAGGCGAATAGCACAGCGTGTTGTTGAAGCCTGGCAACGAGCGGTTGGTCGCGCCAATCACCACGCCACCCGCCATGCAGTCGGCGACCACGGCCTGCACCTGTTTCTCGGGCGCCGGCTCCTTGGTCGCACGATCCGCCACCAGTTCCGCGCCGAGAAACAGCCCCTTGCCGCGCACATCGCCGATCACCGCGTGCTTGTCCTGAAGTGCGCGCAGCTGGTCGAGCATGTAGTCGCCCATTGCATTGGTGTTCTCCAGCAGGCCCTCTTCCTCGATGATCGCCATGTTCTCGAGCGCCGCGGCAGGCCCCGCCGTGCAGCCGCCGAAGGTGGAGATATCGCGGAAATAGTTCATCGGGTCGGTGGCGTCGTCCTGAAAGAGATCAAAGACCCGCTCATTGGTCACGCAACAGGCGATGGCAGCGTAGCCGGAGGCCACCCCCTTGGCCATGGTCACGAAATCGGGCTCGACCCCGTAATGCTGATAGCCGAACCATGTGCCGGTGCGTCCAACGCCGCACACCACCTCGTCGATATGCAGAAGGATGTCGTATTTGCGGCAAATCTCCTGCACGCGGGGCCAGTACCCCTCGGGCGGCACTATGACACCGCCGCCCGCCGTCACCGGCTCGAGGCAGAGCGCGCCCACGGTATCGGGGCCTTCGCGCAGGATCACCTCCTCGATCGCGTTGGCGGCAGCCTCGCCATAGGCTTCGCCCGCCAGATCCCATTGCGCGCGGTACTCGAGGCAATGCGGCACCCGCACGAAACCGGGTGTGTAGGGGCCGTATTGCGCGTTGCGCTCGTCCTGACCGCCCGCCGACAGGCAGGCAATGGTGGTGCCATGATAGTCGCGGTCGCGGTAGAGGATCTTGTGCTTCTTGCCACCATACCGCTTGTGCGCGATCTGACGAACCATCTTAAACGCCTTCTCGTTCGCCTCAGAGCCCGAGTTGGTGTAGTAGACCCGGCTCATCCCCGGCATTTTCGAGATCAGCTTTTCCGAGAACATCGCGCCGGGGATTGACCCGGCGGAGCCTGCAAAATAGGGCAGTTGAATGAGTTGATCCCGCACCGCATTGGCAATCCGCTCGCGCCCATAGCCCACGTTGACCGTCCAGACCCCGCCCGAGACCGCATCGATATGCTCGCGGCCCTTCTGGTCCCAGACGCGCATGCCGCGCCCCTCAACGATGATGCGCGGATCGGCCTTTGGATCGGAGCCGGTCCACGGTGCGTGCTGGATCAGGTGATGCCAGACATGGGCGCGATCGGCCTCGACCACGTGGCTGATATCGTTGTCGCGAAGTTTTCCATCCATGTCGTCACTCCTTCATCAATCGCGCACAGTCACACGCCGGATGCGGGGCTGGGCATCAGCGGTCTATCTCAAGACCCGATGTCGCCTCAATCGCAAGCGTTCGAATAGGTCCAAAAATAGGCATTCGATATGTCCAAAATATCCGGCGGCAAATCAATATTCGCGCCAAAATGCTGAAAAACAGCCCAAATTTCCGCACGACACCACCGTGCGCCCCTCTATCCACCTAATCGAAAATCTCTTTTCCAACTTACTGAAATCTCCGTAGGCTCGGGAATATGGCGTTGATCGCCGAACAGCTATCGGGTTGACTTTGCGCTGCGGCGACCACGTCAGCCGCGACCGACGCCTGAACGACAAGCGGCACAGACCGCGAAGACCAACTGGCAGACAAGCGGGGACAAGCCCCGCACAACATGACCAACGGGAGATAGATAGACATGACACTCAGGGCGAAACTCCTCTCCGCCGTGACCGGCGCTACGCTGCTTGGCGGCGCGGCCGGGGCACAGGAACTCAATGTGGCGTATTTCCTCGAATGGCCGATGCCGTTCCAGTATGCCAAGGAAACCGGCATGTACGAAGAAGCACTCGGCACGAAGGTCAACTGGCGCGCCTTCGACACCGGCACCGCGATGAGCGCGGCGATGGCCTCGGGTGATATCCACCTGTCGGTGAGCCAGGGAGTGCCGCCCTTTGTGGTCGCGGTCAGCGCCGGGCAGGATCTGCAGATCGTGGACGTGGCGGTGAGCTATTCCGACAACGATAACTGCGTCGTGGCAGAGGCGCTGGAGATCGACAAGGATAGCGCCAAAGAGCTTGAAGGCAAGAAGGCCGCCGTGCCGCTCGGCACCGCCGCGCATTACGGCTTCCTCAAGCAGATGAACCATTTCGGCGTCGATATCTCGACCATGGACGTGGTCAACATGGCGCCGCCGGAGGGCGCGGCGGCGATCGCGCAGGGTGCGGTTGACCTGTTCTGCGGGTGGGGCGGCTCGCTGCGCCGCGCCAAGGAGCACGGCAACGTGCTGCTGACCGGTCAGGAGAAGGAAGACCTCGGGATTCTCGTCTTCGACGTGACCTCTGGCCCGGCCGATTTCGTCGTCGAGAATTCCGACATCGTGGCCAAGTTCCTCGCCGTGACCGCCGAAGCCAACGCCATGTGGGCCGACCCCGCCAATCGCGACGAGATGCTGCCGGTGATAGCCAAGGACAGCGGCATGGATCTCGACTCGACTGCGGCCACCATTGACACCTTTGTCTTCCCACCCGTGGACGAGCAACTCTCTGCAAAATGGCTCGGCGGCGGCGCGCAGGATTTCATGAAGGGCGTGGCCGACGTGTTCGTCGAGGCGGGCAGCATCGACGGGGCTCTCGATACCTACGAGAACAACGTCAATATTGGCCCGCTTCAGCAGGCGGCCGGCGGCTCCTGATCCGCCTTCTCCCCGCACGGGCCGGCGCATTTCGCGCCCGGCCCGCGCACCCGGATTTCACTATTAGTCGAAAAGGGGCGGAGGATGTCGACACTCTCCATCGAAAACATCTCGATGCGGTTCGACCTGCCGAATGGCGGTCACGTTCAAGCGCTTCAGGATATCACGCTCGAACTTAACACCGGCGAGCTGATGAGCGTTCTGGGACCCTCGGGCTGCGGCAAGACCACGCTACTTAACATCCTAGCCGGTTTTCTTGCCCCGACCGAGGGCCGCATCATCCTCAACGATCATCCCGTAACCGGCCCCGACGCCGAACGCGGCATGGTGTTTCAGCAAGGCGCGCTGTTCGAATGGATGAGCGTGCGCGACAACGTCAGCTTTGGCCCCCGCATGGCCGGCAAGCGCGAGAAGGAATGGCGCGGCACGGTCGATCACCTGCTCGACGTGGTGGGCCTGCAGGATTTCAAGGACAAGGCGGTGTACGAGCTGTCAGGCGGGATGCAGCAGCGCGTGGCGCTGGCGCGGTGCCTGGCCAATGACCCCGACGTGATCCTGATGGACGAGCCGCTCGGCGCGCTCGACGCGCTGACCCGAGAAAAGATGCAAGGGCTGGTGCTCAAGCTCTGGAAGGAGACCGGCAAGACCATCATTCTCATCACCCACTCGGTCGAGGAGGCCCTCCTCCTGGGCGAGCGCCTGCTTGTCATGGCCCCGCGCCCGGGCCGCATCCACAAGGAATACCGCCTGCCCTTCGCCGATGACGGCGTGGGCAAGGACCTGCGCGAGGTCAAGAAGATCCCCGCGTTCGGGGAGAAACGCGAGGAGATCCTGTCGATGATCTGGGACATGGAAGAAGAGATCATGGGCCGCACAGAGGAGGTGGGCGCATGATCATCCTCATAATATATATCGCGATCTTCGCCGCGGCCTTCTTCGTGGTCCGCTTTGGCGTGCGCAAGTTCCGGCAGATGCGGGATTTCACCTCGCTCAAGACCGTCACCTTCGGTGATGAAAGCGCGGTGCGCCCCGACCGTTGGGCAAGCGTTATCTCGGTGGTGACGATATTCCTGTTGTGGGGCGCGTTCACGGGGTCGAACTGGGTGCCGATCCACGCGCCGGGCCCGTTCGTGGGCGATGCCGAATTCACCTACACACTCGAGGCCCCCGACGGAGCGCGCGATGACGCCACCGTTCTCGTTCGGGTCTTCAACGTCGGCGAAGAGGTCGAGATCCCAGAGGTGGAGCCGGGGGAGGGCTTTGCCAAGAACGACGCCTCGTCGGTAGGCGCATGGCGATCTGACCTCATCCTGATGGACAAGAACGACGAGATCACCCGCAAGGACGGGGCCAAGGTCGTGGCCATCGACGGGCAACCGATAAGCGCGGGCGAAACCGTCTCCGTTGCGGCGGGCAAGGTTGCGGTCACCTCCAAGGGATCGCTCAACTTCAGCCCCGCAGGCGGCATGCAGATGGAGCCGATCTGGCTGCCCCCGCCTGAAGACGTGGTCAAGCGGGTGGGCGAGATCGCGAATGAGGGCTATCAGAACTTCACCCTGTGGGAGCATCTCTACTGGTCGCTGTTCCGCGTCATCGTGGGCTTTGCGCTCGGGGCCGCTGTCGGCATCCCGCTGGGCTACGCGATGGGCCTCAGCGACTGGTTCCGCGGCTGGTTTGACCCGATCGTGGAATTCATGCGCCCCGTTCCGCCGCTGGCGCTTATCCCGCTGGTCATCATCTGGGCGGGCATCGGTGAATCGGGCAAGATCATCCTGCTGTTTCTCGCAGCCCTCTGGATCATGACCATCTCGGCACGCGCGGGTGTGTCGGGTGTCGCCATTTCCAAGGTGCACGCCGCCTATTCGCTGGGCGCGTCCAAGTGGCAATTGATGCGCCACGTGATCGTACCGAACTCCCTGCCCGAGATTTTCACCGGCGCGCGCGTCGCGATGGGTGTCTGCTGGGGCACGGTCGTGGCCGCCGAACTGGTGGCGGCGGAAAAAGGTGCGGGCATGATGATCATGGTCGCCTCGCGGTTTCAGCTCACTGATATCGTGATCATGGGGATCATCCTCATCGGTATCATCGGCTACGGTATCGACATCCTGATGCGCAAAGCCGAGACATGGCTGGTACCGTGGAAGGGCCGCATCTGACGGTGCAGCCAGAATAAACGCAAAAATAAAGGGGGTTGCATCGCGACCCCCTTGATCCGTGTTAGAGACACGTCACGCACGGTCGCTAGAACCGGACCAGAAACCACCGAAACAAGAGCCATGCCATGACCAGCCCGCTGCAAGACCTCCTCGTGCTCGACCTCACCCACGTTCTGGCAGGCCCCTTCGCCTCGCTTACCCTCGGCGATCTGGGCGCGCGGATCATCAAGGTCGAACGGCCCGGCACGGGCGACGACACCCGTGCCTTTCCGCCCTTCAAGGACGGAACAAGCGCCTATTTTGCCGCCATCAACCACGGCAAGAAGTCTATCGCGCTCGACCTCAAGGCCAAAGACGACCGCGCGATATTCGAGCAACTTCTTGAGCGCGCCGACATCGTGCTGGAAAACTTCCGCCCCGGCGTGATGGAAAAGTTGGGTTACGGCTGGGATGTTCTTCATGCCCGTTATCCGCGCCTGATCTATGGCGCAGTCAGCGGCTTTGGCCATACCGGCCCGGATGCGCTGCGGCCTGCCTATGACATGGTGGTGCAGGCGCGCGGCGGGGTGATGTCGATCACCGGCGAGGCAGGACGCGAGCCGGTGCGCGTCGGTGCCTCGATCGGCGATATCGTGGCGGGAATGTACCTGGTGCAGGGCGTGCTCGCCGCCGTGATAGACCGCGCGAAAACCGGCGCGGGGCGCAAGATCGATGTGGCCATGCTCGACAGCCAACTCGCGATTCTCGAACACGCGGTGGCGATCACCACCACCACGGGCACCCCGCCGGGACCATCCGGCGCGCGGCACCCCTCGATCAGCCCCTTCGAGACATTTCACGCCGCCGACGGCCTCTTTGTCATCGCCGCCGGAAACGACGCGCTCTTTGCCCGGCTTTGCGACGTGCTCGGCCTGCCGCTCGCGCAGGACCCGCGTTTCGCGACCAACTCGGCACGCTGCGAGAATGCGCGCACGCTCAAGCGGCTGATTGAGGCGATCACGCTCGACCAGCCGAAATCCCACTGGATCGAGAAGCTGGAAGCCTCCGGCGTCCCGACTGGCCCGATCCAGAACGTGGCCGAAGTGCTTCATGATCACCAGATTCTGGCGCGCAACATGGTGGTGGACGTGCTGGACACCGAGGGACAACCGGCCTTCGTGGCTGCTGGCAACCCGATCAAGATGAGCGGCCTTGAGGACACCGCGTCGCGCGCGCCCGCCCCATCGCTCGACGGGGATCGCGCGGCGATCCTCGATTGGCTGCAAAAGAACGTGAACAAAGCGTGACGCGCATTGTTCGAGCCGCAGATCACGGCCTAGACTCGGCACATGGAGAATAGCCGCCCGGCCCCTGCCACCCTGCCCGATCCCCCTCCCCTCAAGCTGGGCGTGCTGCGCACGCTCGCGCGGCTTGCCATCATCGCGCTTCTCGCGATCGGGCTGCACTTCGTCTTCGTCTGGGCGGAGAACTGGATCATGAGCAACGAGTACGGCTGGGCAATGCCGGGCCTGCTGCTGGCGGTGCTTGTCATCTATGCCGTGCTCATCGCGATCCCCTTCGTTCCGGGGGTGGAGATCGGGCTTTCGGTGCTTGCGGCAGGTGGACCCGGGATCGCGCCGCTGGTGTGGGTGGCCACGGCGAGCGGTCTGTCGCTGGCGTTCATCGTTGGGTGCACCGTGCCGATCGCCTGGCTGCGCCGCGTGCTTACGGATCTGCACATGATCCGCGCGGCACATAACGTGGCCCGGTTCGAAGTGATGCCGCAAGAAGGCCGGGTTGCGTTTATCCATGCTCTCCTGCCCCGCAAGTACTGCGGCTGGATCATCAAGTACCGCTACGTGAACCTCGCCGTTCTCATCAACATTCCCGGCAATTCGGTGATCGGCGGGGGCGGCGGGATCGCCTTCCTCTCGGGGCTTTCGGGCACGTTCCGCGCACCGCTGGCGATCCTGACCATCGCGATCGCCTCTGCCCCCGTGCCGCTAGCCATCTGGCTCTTCGGGCTGAAACTGCCCTGGGCCTGAGGCCGCCATGCCGCGCGCGTACCGATTCCTGACGCTTGCGGGCTTTCGGGCGCGCGCCTATGGCTTATGTTCCGACAAAGGCACATATGAGCAGGACCAGCCCCATGCCAAACGATCCTCTTGTCGTCTTCACCCCCTCGGGCAAGCGTGGGCGTTTCCCTGTGGGCACCCCGGTGCTCACCGCGGCGCGGCAATTGGGCGTCGATCTCGATTCGGTCTGCGGTGGGCGCGGTATCTGCTCGAAATGCCAGATCACGCCGGGCTACGGCGAGTTTTCCAAGCATGGTGTGACGGTCCGCGACAATGCGTTGTCGGAGTGGAACAAGGTCGAGGAGCGCTATGACCAGAAGCGCGGGCTAAAACCGGGTCGCCGCCTCGGCTGTCAGGCACAGGTCATGGGCGACGTGGTGATCGACGTGCCGCCCGAATCCCAGGTCCACAAGCAGGTGGTGCGCAAGGCCGCCTCGGCCCGGGTGATCGAGATGGACCCGGCAACCAAGCTCTATTTCGTCGAGGTGGACGAGCCCGACATGCACGAGCCGACCGGCGATCTGGAACGGCTCGCGCGCGCGCTGAAGCGCGAATGGGGCATCGGCGATATCCGTGCCGATCTCACGCTCCTTTCCAGGCTGCAACCGGTGCTGCGCAAGGGCAAGTTCCAGGTGACCGTGGCACTCCATCGCGGCCATGAGAACGACCCGGCGCAGGTGCTCGAAATCTGGCCGGGGCTACACGAGGACGGGCTTTATGGGCTGGCCATCGACCTCGGCTCCACCACCATCGCCGCCCACCTGACCGATCTCGTGACCGGCGAGGTAAAGGCGTCCTCGGGCATCATGAATCCGCAGATTCGCTTTGGCGAGGATCTGATGAGCCGGGTCAGCTATTCGATGATGAACCCTGGCGGCGACAAGGAGATGACGGCGACAGTGCGCGATGCGATCAACGCGCTGGCCGGGGAAATTGCCAGGGAGGCGGAGATTGACCCGGCGCTGATCGTCGAGACGGTCTTCGTCTGCAACCCGGTCATGCACCACCTCCTGCTCGGCATCGACCCGGTCGAACTCGGGCAGGCGCCTTTCGCGCTCGCCACCTCAGGCAGTCTGACCCTGGGCGCGAAAGAGCTCGATCTCGCCGCCATCAACCCGCGCGCGCAGGTCTATATCCTGCCCTGCATCGCGGGCCATGTGGGGGCCGATTGCGCCGCCGTGGCACTGTCGGAAGAGCCGGGCAAATCTGAGGATCTGGCCCTCATCGTCGATGTGGGCACCAATGCCGAGATCCTGCTGGGCGACAAGACCCGCGTTCTGGCGTGTTCCTCGCCCACCGGCCCGGCCTTCGAGGGCGCACAGATTTCTTCCGGCCAGCGGGCGGCACCGGGCGCCATCGAGGCGATCCGCATCGACCCCGAAACCAAGGAACCACGCTTTCGCGTTATCGGCTGTGACAAGTGGTCGGACGAGGACGGGTTCGCGGACGAAGTGGGCGCGGGTGGCATCACCGGCATCTGCGGCTCCGGCATCATCGAGGCGGTGGCAGAATTGCGCATCGCTGGGTTGATGGACGAGTCGGGTCTTCTGGGCTCGGCCGAGGCCACCGGCACGCCGCGCATGCAGGCGGAGGGGCGCACGCATGCCTACCTCATCCATGACGGCACCGACGAGGGCGGGCCGCGCATCACCGTGACGCAGGGCGACATCCGTGCCATCCAGCTCGCGAAATCCGCGCTGTATGCCGGTGCGCGCCTCTTGATGGACGAGCGTGGCGTGGACAAGGTGGACCGCGTCGTCCTCGCCGGCGCCTTCGGCGCGCATATCTCGCCCCTGCACGCGATGGTGCTGGGCATGATTCCCGACGTCCCGCTCGACAAGGTGACGAGCGCGGGCAATGCCGCCGGCACCGGTGCCCGCATCGCTCTCTGCAACGTGGCGGCGCGCCGTGAGATCGAGCGCGTGGTGGGCGAGATCACCAAGGTGGAGACCGCCATCGAACCGAAATTCCAGGAGCATTTCGTCGCCGCCAACGCGATCCCGCACAAGACCGCCCCGTTCCCGGAACTGCGCAAGGTAGTGACGCTGCCCAACCCCAGCTTCAACACCCATGGCGAGAGCGGGGCCGAGGGTGGGCGGCGCAGGCGCAGGCGGGGCTGAGGCTCGCCTTCAGTCCTTCACGAACATCTTGCGCGGCCGGTTGCAGAAGGTTTCGGCCGGGCCGGTCTCCTTGATGAGGATCGACTCGGTGATCTCCAGTCCCCAGTCGGACATCCAGAGGCCGGGCATGAAATGGAAGGTCATGCCTGGCTCCAGCACGGTCTCGTCCTCGGCACGTAGGCTTATGGTGCGTTCGCCCCAGTCGGGCGGATAGCTGAGCCCGATGGGATAGCCGCAGCGCGCACCGCGCTCGATTCCGGCGCGTTCCAGCGGTGCGGCGAGCGCATTGGCCACGTCGCAGGCGCGGCTGCCCGCCGTCGCGGCCTCGAGCCCCGCCTCCAGCCCCTCCACGAGCGCGCGCTCGGCGTCGAGCAGGAATTGCGGCGGCTTGCCGAGAAACAGCGTCCGGCAGAGCGGCGCGTGGTAGCGCCGATAACAACCGGAAATCTCGAAAAAGGTCGCCTCGCCAGTGGCGAACTCGCGCCCGTTCCACGTCAGGTGCGGGGCGGCGGCGTCCGAGCCCGACGGCAGGAGCGGCACGATGGCCGGATAATCGCCCCACGCGCCCTCCACACCCCGGATCGCGTCACGGAAAATCTCGGCCACGACCTCGTTCTTCGGGATGCCCGGCTCCACCCGCTCCATCAGCCCGTCGGTGATCTTTTCCGAGATCGCCGCCGCCTTGCGCATGAAGGCCAGTTCCTCCTCGGATTTCACCCCGCGCTGCCAGTTCACCAACGCGGTAACGTCGAGGAAGGTGGCCTCGGGCAGTTCCTCACGCAGCACCTGCATCGCCTTGGCCGAGAAATAGTAATTGTCCATCTCCACGCCGATGCGCTTATCCGCGAGCCCCATGCCGGTGAGGCGCTCGGCCAGATCCTGCATCGGGTGACGCTCGGTGGATTGGACGTAGTTGTCGGGATAGCCGATCACCCGGTCGTCGGTCATCCAGACCGTGCGCACGCCGCCATTGGCATCCTGGTTGCGGCCCCACCAGATCGGATCGGCGTCGGGCAACACGATCACCCCCTGGTGCACATAGAAAGACCAGCCATCATAACCCGTCAACCAATGCTGGTTCGACGGGTCGGTAACGAAAATCGCGTCGAGATCGCGCGCGGCCATCGCGCTCCGGGTTTTCTCGAGGCGGCGCTGGTATTCCTGCGGCGAAAAGGGGAGGTCTTTCTCGATCATGTGGTGGTCCGTCATCTGTAAACTGGGGTAACTTCGTCCGCCTTGGGGGATTTTTCCGGCGGCTGCCCCAAGAAACACGCCACCCGATGTCGTTTTCTGACCACCGTGTGACGCGGAGTTGACGCAAGCCGGAGCGGCGCGCAGATTGCGCAGACTTGCAGACAAGGAGACAGCGATGCGCCCCGTTCTGGCCGATGTGTACGCCGCCGCTCAGGTGATCGCCGGGATTGCCGATGCCACGCCGCTGGTGCCCTCACCCCACATGACCGATGTCGCCGGGCAGGAATTCCTGCTCAAGCTGGAGAACATGCAGCCCATCGGCGCATTCAAGCTGCGCGGGGCCTTGAATGCCGTGGCAGGGGTGAAGGAGGCGTCGGGCGTCACCTGCTGCTCCACGGGCAATCATGGGCGCGGCGTGGCCTATGCGGCGCGCGCGCGGGGCATCCGCGCGGTGATCTGCATGTCTGAACTGGTGCCGCAGGCCAAGGTGGACGGCATCCGCGCGCTTGGGGCCGAGGTGCGAATCGCGGGCCGCAGCCAGGACGACGCGCAGGCAGAGGCACAGCGTCTCGTGGCCGAGGAGGGGCTCACGGAAATCTCGCCCTTCGACGATCCAAGGGTAATCGCCGGGCAGGGCACCATCGGGCTCGAGATCATGGCAGCGCGGCCCGATACCGAGGTGCTCCTGGTGCCCTTGTCGGGGGGCGGGCTGGCGGCAGGCGTGGCGATGGCCGCCAAGGCGATCAAGCCGTCGATCCGCGTGGTGGGGATCAGCATGGACCGCGGTGCCGCGATGTATGAGAGCATCCGCGCGGGCCATCCCGTCGAGATCGAGGAGGTGCCGAGCCTCGCCGACAGCCTCGGCGGTGGGATCGGGATGCAGAATCGGCTCAGTTTCCCGATGTGCCGTGATTTCCTGGACGAAGTGGTCCTCGTTTCGGAAGAGGAAATTTACCACGCAATGCAGGCACTCTATTACGAGGACCGGATCGTGGCCGAGGGCGCCTGCGTGGTGGGGCTGGCGGCGGTGCTGTCAGGTAAGGTGAAGGTCACCGGCCCGACCGCCACCATCGTCACGGGCCGCAACCTTGACATGGAGATGTTCACCAGGATCGTGACGGGCCAGGACGTGCAACTGGGCGATGTGACTGTGAAGGGCCAGCCCTATCGGGGGCGCGCATGACCCGTATCGCCTGCCTGTTGGGAAGCCCCCGGCCCGGAGGCAACAGCGACCTGCTGGCCGGGCGGTTTTGCGAGACGGCGGAATCCCACGGTGCCGCCAGCCGTTGCCACGCGCTGCGGGATTTGCGGTTTCAAGGGTATTCAGAGACGGATTCAGATCCCTATGGTCCGGATGACGATCTGGCCCCGGTTTTGGCCGATGTGAAGGAAGCCGATGTGGTGGTGATGGCCACGCCGATCTATTTCTGCAACATGACGGGACTGCTGAAACAGGCGTTCGACCGGTTCTTCGGTTTCTTCAAGCCGGATTATGTGACCAATCCGGAGCCTTCGATTCTGAACCGGGGCAAGACGCTGGTTCTTGTGCAGGTGCAAGGCGAAGGGCCAAAGCGGTATGATGACTTACTGGGCCATTATGGCCCGGCGCTGGACAAGCTGGGCTTTGCCCGGCGCGAATTGATCCGGTCCTGCGGGGTACGGGCGCCGGGGGATGTGCTGAACGACAAGGCTGCGCTGGAACGCGCGGACACGCTGGCCGCAGGGCTGGCCCGTGCACAGGGAGGTTAACCGATGGCACATGATATCCGGATCGTGACCGAGGCGGAATTGCGCGCGGCGGTAGGGCTCGACCGCGAAACCGTGGCCGTGATCGAGCAAGCCTTTGGTGCGCTCTCGGATGGCGGGGTGGTGATGCCGCCGGTCATGTCGATGGAACTGGCCGAGGCGCATGGCGAGGTGGACGTGAAAACCGCCTATATCCCCGGCTTTGACGGGTTCGCGATCAAGGTCAGCCCCGGTTTCTTCGACAACCCCAGGCTGGGCCTGCCGAGCCTGAATGGCCTGATGATCCTGTTTTCGGCCAAGACCGGGCTGGTCGAGGCGGTGTTCCTCGACAATGGCTACCTGACCGATCTGCGCACGGCTGCTGCCGGCGCCGTGGCCGCGCAATACCTCGCCCCCGATCTGGTGCATACGGCAGGCGTGATCGGCTCTGGCGTTCAGGCGCGGCTTCAGGCGCGGGCGGCGCACCTGGTGCGGCCCTTTGACCGGCTACTGATCTGGGGCCGCGACGCAGACAAGGCCCGCGCCTGCGCCGACGATCTGTCGGACCTCGAATGCGATGTCCGCGTGGTCGATAACCCCGCCGATCTTGTGCGGGCGAGCCAGCTCGTGATCACCACCACCCCTGCCAAGGAACCCGTGGTCAAGGCGGGCTGGCTGCATCCCGAGTTGCACATCACCGCGATGGGATCGGATCAGGCGGGCAAGAACGAGATCGACCCGCAGGCGCTGGTGCAGGCCGATCTCTACGTGGCCGATCGCGCGCCGCAGGCCCGGAGCCTCGGCGAATTGCGCGCCGCGCTGGAGGCAGGCCTCTGGGCCGAGGACAACCCGGTGGAACTCGGCGACGTCATCCGTGGCCGCGCGCGCGGGCGACGCGACGCCGACGAGATAACGATCTGCGACCTTACCGGCACCGGCGCTCAGGACACCGCCATCGCCACCCATGTAATGACGTTGCTCGCGGGACGCGACTTGGGTGCGGTGATCCGCGCATGAGGCTCGACGCGCGCGATCTCGATATCCTGCGGGTGCTGGCCGACGAGGGCCGAATCACCAAGGCTGAACTCGCTACCCGCGTCGGCCTGTCGGCGAGCCCCTGCTGGGAACGGCTCCGGCGGCTGGAACAGGCCGGGCTGATCGAGGGCTATCACGCGCGCATCAGCCTGAAGAAGCTGGGGCCACATGTCACTGTCTTCGTCGCCGTCGAACTGGCCGACCACACGCCCGCGAGTTTCCGCGCCTTCGAGGACAGCGTGCAACATTATGCGCAAATCACAGCCTGCTGGGCCTTGGGCGGCGGGTTCGACTACCTGATGCAGATCGTGACCCGCGACATCGACGCCTATCAACGGCTCATAGACGAGATGCTGGAGGCCCGGATCGGGCTGGCGCGCTATTTCACGTATATCGTCACCAAGCCGGTGAAATCCCCGCGCCTGCCGCCGCTGGAGATGTTTTTCGGATGAATCATCTATTTCCACCAATTCTCTCAGAAGAATAATCTGAAAGCCACGGTGATATCAGCCCCACCCTCTGCGCAAAAAGCATATCTTTCTGCACGAAAGGAGGGCCAAATGTCCGATTCAGCGATCTGGACCCGTAACGGGATCACCGACACACGCCTTATCCGCAACTTCGCCTACGTGAACGGCAAATGGGAAGCCGGCGAAGGCGGCGCGACGATTACGGTCAATAACCCCGCCGATGGCGCAGCACTCGGTGACGTGGCGAGCCTCAGCGCCGATCAGGCGCGCGCGGCGGTGGATGCCGCGCAAGGCGCCTTTGACGACTGGGCGATGACGCTGCCACAGGACCGTTCCACCATCCTTCGCCGGTGGTTCGACCTGATGATCGAGCACCGCGAGGATCTGGCGCGGATAATGGTGCTGGAACAGGGCAAGCCGCTCTCGGAAGCACGCGGTGAGATCGACTACGCTGCAAGCTTCGTCGAATATTACGCAGAGGAATCGAAGCGCCCCAATATCGAGGGTGTCACCAGCCACCTGCCCGATGCAGAGGTCGAATTGTGGCTGGAGCCGGTGGGTGTTGCGGCCTTGATCACCCCGTGGAACTTCCCCGCCGCGATGCTGACGCGCAAGGCCGCGGCGGCAATGGCAGCGGGCTGCACCGTTGTGACGCATCCCTCTGGAGAGACACCCTATTCGGCGCTCGCCCTCGCCGAACTGGCCGAGCGCGCAGGCATCCCGGCGGGGGTGTTCAACGTGGTCACGGGCCGTGCGTCAACCGTGGTGGAGCCCTGGACCGAGGATACCCGCGTGCGCGCACTCAGCTTCACCGGTTCGACCAGTATCGGGCAGCTGCTTTATCGACAATGCGCGGGGACGGTGAAGAAACTGGTCATGGAACTGGGCGGCCACGCCCCGGTGATCGTGTTCAAGAACGCCGATCTGGAAACCTCGGTCGTGGAATCGATCAAGGCGAAATTCGCCACCTCCGGGCAGGATTGCCTCGGCGCGAACCGCATCTATGTAGAGCGCGCGATTTATGACGAGTTCTGCCGACGCTTTACCGACGCTACACAGACACTCAAGATCGGGCGCGGCATGGACGATCCGGACATCGGCCCGCTGATGAACGAGAAAGCGGTGCAGAAACAGGAAGAGCACGTGGCGGACGCGCTCAAGCACGGCGCGAAACTGGCCTGCGGCGGCAAGCGTGACGAGCTTGGCCCGCTTTTCTATCAGCCCACAGTGCTGACGGATGTGCCAGACGCCGCTGCGATCATGTGCGACGAGACTTTCGGCCCGGTGGCCGCGATCACGCCGTTCGACACCGAGGAAGAGGTGGTGCGCCGTGCCAATGCGACCGAGTTTGGCCTCATCGCCTATCTGCACAGCCATGACCCACGCCGCATCTACCGGATGACCCGGGCGCTGCAGTTCGGCATGGTGGCCGTCAATCGCACCAAGGTCACCGGCGCACCAATCCCCTTCGGCGGGGTCAAGCAATCGGGCCTGGGCCGCGAGGGCGCAAGGCGCGGCATGGAGGAATTCATGGAGATTAAATACGTCTGCCGCGATTGGGCGTGACGGACGGATCTTTGGATATTTTTGGCAAGATGAAGACGGGGGGCGCCCCCAATGAAAGGAACAACGATGCTGCGTAACGACCAACTCGATCAATGGGATCGCGAGAACTTCTTCCACCCCTCGACGCATCTCGCGCAATTCGCGCGCGGCGAGGCGCCGAACCGGATCATCACCGGCGGCAGCGGCTGCCATATCGAGGACCGCGAGGGTAACCGCCTGCTTGACGCCTTTGCCGGGCTCTACTGCGTGAACGTGGGCTACGGACGTCAGGACATTGCCGATGCGATCGCCGAACAGGCCAAGGAGTTGGCCTATTATCACGCCTATGTGGGCCACGGTACCGAAGCGTCGATCACGCTGGCCAAGATGATCCTCGACCGCGCGCCCGATCACATGAGCAAGGTCTATTTCGGCCTGTCGGGCAGTGACGCCAACGAGACCAACATCAAGCTGATCTGGTATTACAACAACATCCTCGGCCGCCCCGAGAAGAAGAAGATCATCTCGCGCTGGCGCGGATATCACGGCTCTGGCCTGATGACCGGCTCGCTTACGGGCCTGCACCTCTTTCACCAGAAATTCGACCTGCCGCTGAGCCAAGTGATCCACACCGAGGCTCCCTATTACTATCGCCGCGACGACGTGGGCATGAGCGAGGAGCAGTTCGTCGCCCATTGCGCGTCTGAGCTTGAGGCGCTGATCGACCGCGAGGGGGCCGATACCATCGCCGCGTTCATCGGCGAGCCGGTGCTGGGCACCGGGGGTATCGTGCCGCCGCCCGCCGGATACTGGGAGGCAATCCAGCCGATCCTCGAGAAGCATGACATCCTGCTCATCGCCGACGAGGTCGTAACCGGCTTCGGCCGCCTGGGCACGATGTTCGGCTCGGAGCATTACGGGCTCAAGCCTGACCTCATCACCATCGCCAAGGGACTGACCTCGGCCTATGCGCCGCTCTCCGGCTCCATCGTCAGCGAGAAGATGTGGAAGGTGCTGGAGCAGGGCACCGACGAGAACGGCCCGATCGGCCACGGCTGGACCTACTCGGCGCACCCCATCGGCGCGGCGGCGGGGGTGGCGAATCTCAAACTGCTCGATGAGCTCGACCTCATCGCGAACAACCGCGAGGTGGGTGGCTATCTCAACAGGACCATGACCGAGGCGCTCGGTGATCATCCGAACGTGGGCGAGGTGCGCGGTGAGGGGATGCTTTGTGCCGTCGAGTTCGTGAAGGACAAGGGCAGCCGCACCTTCTTCGATCCCGCCGACAAGGTCGGTCCGCAGGTCGCCTCGACGCTCGCTGCCGACCATGTCATCGGACGCGCCATGCCGCAGGGGGACATCCTCGGATTCGCCCCGCCGTTCTGCCTGACGCGCGAAGAGGCCGACGAGGTGGTGGCAAAAACCCTGCGCGCGGTGCAGGCGGTGCTAGGCTGAGTCCCGTGACAAGACCTGAACTTCAGGACATTTGGAGCGGCCCCGGCGCGGGGCCGCTCCAAAGATCGCAGGACAATCGCCCGGAATCGCTCAGTACGCAGTCGGTTTGGCCTGTCACAGCCCGAATTCTCAAAAAAGCGCCGCTTCAAGCTTGCAACAGAAGGCGTTTGTCGGTTTAGACTGCATTCAACGCGGGGAACACCGCAGCAAAATAAACACAGGGAGCCGCAATTGGCCGAGATCGCGACCAACGATGCGTTCGTCGAATTTGAACGCGTGCAAAAGAGCTATGATGGCGAGCAACTCGTCGTCAAAGACCTCAACCTGAACATGCCGAAAGGCGAGTTCCTGACCATGCTGGGGCCGTCCGGGTCGGGTAAGACTACCTGCCTGATGATGCTGGCAGGGTTCGAGACCGCAACCCACGGCGAGATCCGGCTTGACGGAAAGCCGATCAACAACATTCCGCCACACAAGCGCGGAATCGGCATGGTGTTCCAGAACTACGCGCTGTTTCCGCACATGACGGTGGCCGAGAATCTGGCCTTTCCGCTGGAGGTGCGCAAGATCGGCAAGTCCGACCGCGAGCAAAAGGTCAGGCGTGCGCTGGACATGGTGCAAATGGGCGATTTCGGCGGGCGGCGTCCCGCGCAGCTTTCCGGCGGACAGCAGCAGCGAATCGCGCTGGCGCGCGCGTTGGTGTTCGAGCCAGAGCTGGTGCTGATGGACGAGCCGCTGGGCGCGCTCGACAAGCAGCTGCGCGAGCACATGCAGTTCGAGATCACCAACCTGGCGCATGAGCTGGGCATCACGGTGGTCTACGTGACCCACGACCAGACCGAGGCGCTGACCATGTCGGACCGGGTAGCCGTGTTCGACGATGGCCGTATCCAGCAGTTGGCCGCACCCGACGAGCTCTATGAGAGTCCGCAGAACAGCTTCGTGGCGCAGTTCATTGGCGAGAACAACACGCTGGGCGGCACGGTCAAGGAGATCAAGGACGGCTTCGCGCTGGTCGAGGTGGACGGTGGCGGGCTGATCGACTGCAAGGCAGTCAATGTCGAGAAACCGGGTGACCGCACGCTCATCTCGATCCGCCCCGAGCGGGTGGAGACCAACATGGACCGGCTCAATGCCGATGCCCACACGCTTGATGCCGAGGTTCTGGAATTCATCTACATGGGCGACGTGTTCCGCACCCGCCTGCGCGTGGCCGGGCGCGATGATTTCATCATCAAGACACGGAACTCGGCGGACCAGACACGGCTAAAGCCGGGCACCAAGGTCAATATCGGCTGGCAGCCCGAGGATTGCCGCGCGCTGGACGCCGTCTAGGTCGTGACGTGTTCGCGCTCGTCAGAGGCGGGCGCGTGACCCCAGAGGTTCCGCTGTTCAACCCGTAGCACGGAGCCCGACAAGTGAAACGGGACTTACTTGGGAGTATAACATGAAACTCACAACGACGCTTCTGACCTCGACCGCGCTAACCGTCGCGGCAGGGGTTGCCGCCCACGCACAGGAAATGGCCAACGACATGACGTTTGTCTCCTGGGGTGGCGCCTATCAGGCCAGCCAGCAGAACGCCTATGCCGAGCCCTACAAGGAGATGCACCCCGAGGTGTCGATCGTCTGGGATGAAAGTTCCAACGAGGCAGTGGCCAAGCTGCGGGCCATGAACGAGGCCGGCAACATCACCTGGGATCTCGTGGACGTCGTGGCGGCCGACGCGATGCGCCTGTGCGACGAGGGCCTGGCGATGGAGATCGACCACGACGAGGTTCTCGCCGACGCGCCCGACGGCACCGAGGCCAGCGACGATTTCGGCGACCTGATCGTCAGTGACTGCTTCATCCCGCAGATCGTCTATTCCACCACCTTCGGCTATCGCACCGACATGGTGCCCGAAGGTGTCGAGGCACCGAACGATATCTGCGACGTCTGGGATACCGAGACCTATCCCGGCAAGCGCAGCCTCGAGAAGCGCCCGATCAACAACATGGAATGGGCCCTGCTCTGCGACGGCGTGGCCAAGGACGAGGTCTATGACGTGCTCGCCACCGACGAGGGGCAGCAGCGCGCGCTCGATAAGCTGGACGAGATCAAGGACGACGTTATCTGGTGGTCGGCCGGCGCCGACACGCCGCAGCTTCTGGCCGATGGCGAGGTCTTCATGGGCTCGACCTATAACGGTCGCCTGTTCTCGGCGATCGTGGAGCAGAATCAGCCGATCGCGATGATGTGGGACGCGCAGGTGTTCGACCTCGACGGCTGGATCGTTCCGGCCGGCCTGCCGGAGGATCGCCTCGCTCGCGTGATGGACTTCCTGCACTTCGCCACCGACACGCAGCGTCTGGCGGACCAGGCGGCCTATATCAGCTACGGCCCGGCGCGTGAATCCTCGGCACCGATGGTTGGCAAGCATGCCGAGCTCGGTATCGACATGGCACCCCACATGCCGACCGATCCGAACAATGCCAAGAACACGTTCCTCTACAATTACGAGTTCTGGGCGGATTACCGCGACGACATCGACGCCAAGTTTCAGGCGTGGCTGGCCCAGTAAGGGCAAGTCTTTCGGAAGGGGCCTTCGCGGCCCCTTCCGTCCTTTCATTGGTTTGACCCATTGAAGAATCAAAAGAAACCGACGGGGACGACATGAGCAATGTGACAGACGCCACGACAGGCGCAGGCGAGCCGGTGTCGGCCGATAATGGCACGCGGACCGCGAAGATAGAGAACGGCCCGGTCATGGCCGCCGACGGCCGCCCTCTGAAGCAAACGCTCAGGCGCACGCTTCGCCGCGAGAAGATGCGCGCGCTGTTGCTGATCGCGCCGCTGCTTATTTTTGTCGTCGTCACCTTTATTGTGCCGATCCTGTCGATGCTCTTTCGTTCGGTCGAGAACGATATCGTGCAGAACACCATGCCCGAGACGGTGCAGGCTCTGCAGGCCTGGGATGAGCAGGGCACCGAGCCGCCGGGCGATGAGGTTTTCGTCCCGCTGTATTTCGACCTCTTCAAGGCCTCTGAGGCCAAGGAACACACCAAGCTCGGCAGCCGACTCAACTATGAACAGCCGGGCTTGTCGTCGATGTTCCGCGGCACCGGTCGCGACCTCGACGATATGGGCGAGGAATTTCAGGACGTGTTCGAGGAAATCGACCCCGCCTTTGAGACCGCCGCCTTCTGGCACGAGCTGCTCTCGGGCGCGGGCGGCGAGGCTCTGCTGAAAGAGCGCCGCAACCTCTACGAGGCGTTGACTGGCGAGGAGATGCGGGGCGATGTCGGCTTCACCCCCTCGACAGAAATGGCCGAGATGCTGCCGTGGACCACAAAGGCCTACACCGATTTCGCGATCTGGACGGCCATCGAGGAAGAGGACGTGGTAGCCGAGGAAGAGCCCTGGGAGGCCGTCTATGCCGGTCTCGGCCAGGACTTGCGGAGCCCCGACACGGTGGCTGCGATCGAGGCCTATTCCGGCCCTTGGTCCACCACCCTCAAGGCCGCGGCGGAGAATCGCGACCAGCTGCCGCAAGACAGCTTTCGCGAGATGTTCGTGGCTTCCGACAAGGATTGGGGCAGCCTGAAGGCGTGGCGCACCATCTCGCTCTACAGCCCGCCCATCACCGCCGGCTATTTCCTGAATTCGGTGGATCTGACCAAGACCGTGGACGGGATCGAGGCGCGCCCCGAGACGCAGCAAATCTACCTCACGCTGTTCCAGCGAACGCTGATCATGTCGCTGATCATCACCGGCTCCTGCATCCTGCTGGGCTATCCCGTGGCGTGGCTCTTGGCCAACCTGCCGCTGCGCACGGCCAACGTGCTCATGATCCTCGTGCTGCTGCCGTTCTGGACCTCACTCCTGGTCAGAACCTCGGCATGGAAGGTTCTGTTGCAGCAACAGGGGGTGATCAACGAGATCCTCGTCTGGCTGGGCTTCGTCGATGACGCGAACCGCCTGATCCTGATGAACAACGCGACCGGCACCGTGATTGCGATGACGCATATCCTCTTGCCATTCATGATCCTGCCGCTCTACTCGGTGATGAAGACCGTCCCGCCCAGCTACCTGCGCGCGGCAAAATCACTGGGCGCCACCAACTGGACGGCCTTCTGGCGGGTCTATTTCCCGCAATCCGTCCCGGGGATCGGCGCGGGCAGCATCCTCGTCTTCATCCTGTCCATCGGCTACTACATCACGCCCGAGATCGTGGGCGGCACCAGCGGTGTCTTCATCTCCAACCGGATCGCCTATCACATTTCCTCGTCGCTCAACTGGGGGCTGGCCGCAGCGCTGGGCAGCATCCTGCTGATCGTGGTGCTGGCGCTCTACTGGTGCTACGATCGGATCGTGGGCATCGACAACGTGAAACTCGGAGGCTGAGGCATGTCCAACCTAATCGTCGATATCCCGCGCCCGCCGCTCAACGGCTTCACCCTGCCACTGATGGCGATTTTCGCCGGCTGTTTCGGCTTCGTCGTGGGCAACGTCTTTGCCCAGCCGCTGATCGGGTTCCTGATCGGAGCGGTGATCGGGGCCGGGGTAGCACTGCTGGCGCATAATTTGCCGCGCAGCCGCCGCAACGTCCGCCTCGGGCTGATCGCCGTCTTCGGGCTGATCGGCCTCTTTCTGGTGGGGCCTGGCGCACTGGTAGCGGGATTGCTGATCGGGGCGGTCCTGAGCTGGGCCGCCTACTGGCTGGACAGCGGCGCGTATCGCTCCCGCGTGCCGATCTACTACACCGCCGGGCAGACGCTTTGGCACAATTCCTTCCTGTTTATCTGTGGACTGGTCTTTTTCTTTCTGATCGCACCGCTGTTCCCGGTTATGTGGCTGAGCTTCAACGCCGAGAATTTCTTCACCTTCACGCCGGAAATGCTGAACTTCCAGGCAGAGGGTTATTCGCTCAAGCATTACCGCGATTTCCTCGGCACCGAGGAATGGATGGTGCCGCTGAAAAACTCGCTGATCATCGCGCCCTTTGCCACTTTCATATCGGTTAGCCTCGGCACGCTGGCGGCCATCGGCCTCAGTCAGTCACACGTGCCCGGACGGCAGGCGATCATGGCGATCCTGATCTCGCCGATGATCGTGCCACTGATCATCTCGGCCACCGGGATGTTTTTCTTCTACGCGCCGCTGGGCAACTGGCTGGAGGCCACTCTCGGGCTGAACCGCTCCTTCGTTGGCTACCTCAAGGTGATCCTCGCCCATGCCGCGCTGGGGGTGCCCTTCGTGATCATCACCGTGACCGCCACGCTGGTGGGCTTCGACAAGTCGCTGACCCGCGCCGCGGCCAACATGGGCGCAGACCCGGTGACCACCTTCTTTCGCGTGCAGATGCCGCTCATCCTGCCGGGGGTGATCTCGGGGGGGCTTTTTGCCTTCATCACCTCGTTCGACGAGGTGGTGGTGGTGCTCTTCGTCGGCTCGGCGCAGCAACAGACGCTGCCGTGGCAGATGTTCACCGGCTTGCGCGAGCAGATCAGCCCGACGATCCTGGCGGCGGCAACGATCCTCGTTACCGTGTCCATCTGCCTGCTGACCACGGTCGAGTTGCTCCGGCGCCGGTCAGAGCGGCTGCGAGGCCTGAGCCCGGGCTAACGCGACGTCCTGCTTGGCCCGCCGATCGCGGCGGGCCTAGCTTGCGCGCATGGAATTTGACTACATCATCGTCGGCGGCGGCTCCGCTGGCTGCGTGATGGCAGCGCGCCTGAGCGAAGACGCAGCCACCCGCGTCTGCCTCGTCGAGGCGGGCGGTGGCGGGCGCGACATCTTCGTCCGCGCCCCCGCGCTGGTGGCGGCGATGGTCTCGGGGCGGCCACGGATCAACAACTGGGCATTTCACACCGTACCGCAGCCGCGGCTGAACGGGCGGCGTGGGTTTCAGCCGCGCGGCCGCGCGCTGGGCGGGTCGAGCGCGATCAACGCCATGCTCTACACGCGTGGCCACCCGCGCGATTACGACGAATGGGCCGATCTCGGCTGCGACGGCTGGGATTGGCAGAGCGTGCTGCCGTGGTTTCGCCGCGCCGAAGGCAATACCGCGCGCGGCGGCGATCTGCACGGGCAAGACGGGCCACTCAATGTCCGCGACCAAAGCGCGCCACGCACCATTTCCAGCGCCTTCATCGACGCCTGCGCCCACCTTCAAATCCCCCGCAACCCGGATTTCAACGGGCCCCGACAGGAAGGCACCGGCCTCTACCAGGTCACGCAATTCGCCGGTGGCCCGAACAACGGCGAGCGCTGCTCGGCGGCGGCGGCCTATCTCTTTCCCGCGATGACGCGCCCCAACCTCACGGTGATTTCCCGCGCGCTGGCCTGTCGCATCCTCGTCGAGGATGGTCGCGCCACGGGCCTGCGCTACCGCCACCGGGGCCGGTTGCATGAAATCCGCGCGCGCCGCGAGGTGATCCTCTCGGCGGGGGCCTTCGGTTCGCCGCATCTGCTCAAGCTCTCGGGCATCGGCCCGGCAGAGGAACTCGTGGCGCACGGAATCCCTCCGGTGCGCGATCTGCCCGGGGTGGGCGAGAACCTGCAGGACCACCTCGACTACATCCTCGCCGAGACATCGAAACGGGACGACGTGGTGAGCCTCGGCCCCAAGGGGCTGTGGCAGTTGGGCAAGGCTGCGCTGCGGTGGCGGCGCACCGGCACGGGGCATTTCGCGACACCCTATGCCGAGGCGGGGGCCTTCCTGCACTCGGCTCCCGGCCTCGACCGGCCCGACCTCCAGCTACATTTCGTGATCGGTATCGTCGAGAACCACATGCGCCGCCTGCATTTCCGGCCCGGCTATTCCTGCCATGTCTGCGTGCTGCGGCCCCACAGCCGGGGCCGGGTGGCGCTCGCCTCTCCTCGCCCCGCCGACGCTCCGCTGATCGACCCGGCCTTCCTGAGCGACCCGCGCGACCTGCCCCTGATGATGACCGGCGCGCGCCGGATGGACGCGATCCTCGCTGCCCCGCCGCTTGCGCCGTGGCGCAAGACGCGCCTGCACGATCATGACTGGAGCGATGCGGCGCTGGAGCGCGATATCCGCGCCCGCGCCGACACGATCTATCATCCGGTGGGCACCTGCGCGATGGGACGGGGCGAGATGGCGGTGGTGGATGCGCAGGGCCGCGTGCACGGCGTCGCGGGGCTGCGCGTGGTCGATGCCTCGATCATGCCGCGCCTTGTGGGGGGCAATACCAACGCCCCCACCATCATGATTGCGGAAAAGATCGCCGGAGAAATGACAGGGCGCGCGCCGGATCAGGCACGGTAGCGCGCGAGGAACATCTCGACCGCACCATTCACCACCCGCTCTATATCGGCCTCGCTCGGGGCGTCGCACATGCCGCACAGTGACCGTACAAACAGATCGCCCTTGCACAATTCGCCAAACTGATTGGCGGCAAGGTCCATGTCGTCGATCCGCAGTATCCCCGCCTCGACATAGGGCGCCAGAACCTTGCTCATCCGCTCGCGCACGAGCGCTGGACCCGAGGCGTAGAACCGGCGTCCAAGCTCGGGGAAGCGGTGGGATTCGGCCACGCAGATGCGAAACACCTGCTGCCCGAAATCCGACAGGAAAAACCGCACGATCCGGCTCGCGGCCTCGTGCAGCACCTCCTCGATCGGAGCGCCCGACCCAATTACCTCGATCGCCTCCTCGGCCTGCCGGTTGCACTCGATCCGCGCCACCTCGGAGAACAGCAGCCGCTTGTCGGGGAAATAGCTGTAGAGCGTTGCCTTGGAAACCTGCGCCTCGCGCGCGATCTCGTCCACGCTCGCACCTTCGAACCCGTCGCGCATGAAAACGCGGCGTGCGCCTTCTAGCACCTGGTCGAACTTGCGGCCTTTCTTGATCTCGGCGGCGGGTGCCGACATTTGCATCCTCCCGGCAGGTCCAGGCAGTCTATTCGGGCCGGGACGGCATCCGCAAGCACATCTGCGTGTGCAAGGAGAGAAGGCAGGCCGCCCGGTTCGGGTGGCCCCATTCCCGGGCTACTTGTCGATGCCACCGGTGCCCTGCGTCACCGGCTGCGGTGCGGGCTCGGGTTAGGTGACTGTCGGGATGAATCCGCTCGTATCGATGCTGAAGGCCACGGCGGGCGCAGCGGCGAGCGAGACGGCAAGGGTGATGGCGGTGAGAGCGGGTTTCATGGTAAACTCCACGATCTGAACTGATCTGTTCAGATATAAGTAAACCGTTTGGTCCAGGTATCAAGATGATTTCAAACCGAGCGGTTCAATCTAACTCGCCACTGCCCGAGCTCTTGATTCCAGCCACCGTTTCGGTAAATTAGAATAATTCTAAGTATAGCCGCGAGACACGCATGTTCCCTCATCTCACCTCCCGACGCCGCTTCGCGGACCTCTCCGAGCAGGAAATTCTCGCTCTTGCGATCTCGTCCGAAGAGGACGACGCCCGCATCTACCGAACCTATGCCGAGAGCCTGCGCGCCGACTACCCCGACACCGCCGCCATCTTCGACGGCATGGCGCGGGAAGAGGACGGACACCGGCAGCGCCTGATCGACCTGCATCGCGCCCGCTTTGGCGAGGTCATCCCGCTCATCCGGCGCGAACACGTCGCGGGCTTCTACGCGCGCCGCCCCGTCTGGCTGGTGGAAAACCTAGGGATCGAGCGCATCCGCGACGAGGCCGAGGCGATGGAGCACGACGCCGAAGCCTTCTATCTCAAGGCCGCGCAGCGCAGCAGCGACGCCGCCACGCGCAAGCTTCTCGGCGATCTGGCCGCCGCCGAGAGCGGGCATCAAGCCCGCGCGGGAGAGTTGGAGGCCGAGCACCTTGGTCCGCAGGCCCGCGATGCCGAGGACCGCACCGCCAAGCGGCAATTCGTGCTGACATGGGTGCAGCCGGGGTTGGCAGGTCTGATGGATGGCTCGGTCTCCACGCTGGCGCCGATCTTCGCAACGGCGTTTGCCACGCAGGACACCTGGACCACGTTCCTCGTCGGCCTCGCAGCCAGCGTCGGCGCTGGCATCTCGATGGGTTTCACCGAGGCGGCGAGCGACGATGGAGAGCTTTCGGGGCGCGGCAGCCCGTTCAAACGCGGCCTCGCCTCGGGCTTCATGACGACAGTTGGGGGCCTGGGCCACGCCCTGCCCTATCTCATCCCGGACTTCTGGACCGCCACGATCATCGCCTTTGTCGTGGTGTTCATCGAGCTGTGGGCCATCGCGTGGATTCAGAACCGCTACATGGAAACCCCGTTTTTCCGCGCGGCGTTCCAGGTGGTCCTTGGCGGCGCGCTGGTCTTTGCGGCGGGGGTGCTGATCGGCAGCGGCTAGTGATGAAGATCAATTGGAAAGCATAGCTTTCGAAAATGATAAGAATTAATTCCTTTTCGTTAGCTGCGCTGATAAATATAACAAGTGTCACAGCCACCCCGAGCCATTCGAGGGACACGTGACCGCCACACCATCCAAACTGACAGTTACCGTTCAGCGCGGCTCCGAAGGCGCGATCCGTCAAGAGGTGTTCGACGTCCCCGCCTACGAGAACCAGACGGTTCTGGACGTGGTGACGTGGATTCAACAGATGGCGGACCCGACGCTCAGCTACCGGTTCGCCTGCCGCGTCGGCATGTGCGGCTCTTGCGCGATGATGGTCAATGGCGTGCCGCGCTGGACCTGCCGGACCCATGTGAACAAGGTGGCCGCGGACGGGCAACTCGCCATCGCGCCGCTGCGCAACCTGCCGGTGATCAAGGATCTTGCCGCCGATATGGACCCGTTCTTCGACAAGTGGGTGGCAGCGGAGGCGCGGCATCACCCCTCGGCCGCGCGCAGCGACGATTTCGACCCGGTCACGTCCCGCGAACCCGCCCGCGCCGAGGCCGATCTCGGGATCGAATGCATCAATTGCGGGATCTGCTATGCGGCCTGCGATACGGTGGCGGGAAATCCCGATTACCTCGGCCCCGCTGCGCTGCAACGGGCCTGGACGCTTCTGAACGACAGCCGCGACGGGGATCGCGATGGCATCCTCGCGGCGGTCTCGGGCAAGGGGGGCTGTCACAACTGTCACTCCATGGGCAGTTGCGCGCAGTATTGTCCCAATGATCTCAACCCGATGCGCGCCATCTCGGGGCTGAAGCGCGAGACGGTCAGGGCGGCATGGGGAGGCAAGCGCGATGCTTGATCTGCGGCTCTACATGGCGCAGCGGCTGAGCGCGCTGGTGATGGTGCCGCTGGTTCTGGGTCATATCGCGGTGATGATCTATGCCATTCAGGGCGGCCTCTCCACCGCTGAAATCCTTGGCCGCACCCAAGGTAGCCTGTTGTGGTTCCTGTTCTACGGGGCCTTCGTGGTCGCCGTCTCGGTTCATGCCGCCATTGGCTTGCGCGTCATCGCGCATGAATGGGGCGGGCTGCGGGGACGGGTGCTGGACTGGCTGATGTGGGGTATCGGTGCGTGTCTGTTTTACGTCGGTATTCTGGCGGTATTCGCGGTGACCCTGTCATGAAAACGCCGCCCCGCTCTCACCCGCTCTGGCTCGCCTTTCTGTTGCACCGCCTCTCGGGGCTGGCGCTGGCGCTCTTTCTTCCGGTGCACCTGTGGCTCTTGTCACAAGCGGTCACGTCACCCGCCACGCTCGACGGCTTCCTCGCCTTCGCCGAGCACCCGCTGGTGAAACTGGCCGAGTTCGGCCTCGTGTTCCTGCTGGCCGTTCACATGGCCGGCGGCCTGCGTCTGCTGGCGCTGGAATTCCTGCCCTGGTCCGACCGGCACAAGACCTACGCCGCCGCCGCGGTTGGCGCAGCCCTGTTCCTTTCGGCCACGTTTTTCCTGAGGGCGATCTGATGGTGAAAATCGACCGGCACGACACCGATATCCTGATCATCGGCACCGGCGGCGCGGGGCTCTTCGCCGCGCTCCACGCGCAGCAATCGGCGCCCGAAGGCACGCGCATCACCATCGCCGTCAAGGGTCTGATCGGCAAATGCGGCTGCACCCGGATGGTGCAGGGCGGCTATAACGTGGCGCTTGGCGGCGGCGACACGGTCGAGCGGCATTTCATGGATACCATTCAGGGCGGCAAATGGCTGCCCAATCAGGACATGGCGTGGAAGCTGTGCGAACAGGCGGTGGTGCGCATCCACGAGCTGGAAAACGAGATCGGCTGCTATTTCGACCGCAACCCCGACGGCACCCTGCATCAAAAGGCCTTTGCCGGGCAGACCGCCGACCGCACGGTCCACAAGGGCGACCTGACCGGCATCGAGATCATCAGCCGGTTGATGGAGCAGGTGCTGGCGCGCCCGGTCGAGAAATTGCAGGAGCACCGCGCGATCGGCCTGATCCCGACGCGGGACGGCGGCGCATTGGCGGGGGTGCTCTTCATCGACATGCGCACCGGGGGCTTTCGCCTCGTGCGGGCGAAAACCGTCCTCATGGCCACCGGTGGCGGCCCAACCATGTACAAGTACAACACCCCCTCGGGCGACAAGACGATGGACGGCCTTGCCATGGCGCTGCGCGCAGGGCTGGAACTGCGCGACATGGAAATGGTGCAGTTCCATCCCACGGGCCTGTTGGCGGGCGATCACACCCGGATGACCGGAACCGTGCTGGAGGAGGGCTTGCGCGGTGCGGGCGGGCAATTGCTCAACGGCGCGGAAAACCGCTTCATGTTCGACTATGACCCAAAGGGCGAGCGCGCGACACGCGACGTGGTCAGCCGCGCTATCTATGCCGAGATGCGCAAGAACAACACGAGCCAGAATGGCGGCGTCTTCATCTCCATGGCCCATCTCGGCCCCGACCATGTGCGCGCCAAGTTCCCCGGCATGGTCAAGCGCTGTGCCGATAGCGGGTTCGATCTGGCGGGCGGCCTGGTGGAGGTGGTGCCGACCGCGCATTACTTCATGGGCGGCGTGGTTGTGGATGCCGATACCCGCACCGCGATGGAAGGGCTCTATGTCGCCGGAGAGGATGCGGGTGGCGCGCATGGCTCCAATCGCCTCGGCGGCAATGGCGTGGCCAATTCCACCGTCTATGGCGGGGTGGCGGGCGACGTGATGGGCGCGGATATCCGGACCATGGGCGCGCTGCGCGATCCCTGCCCCGAAGTCTTGCAGGCGGAGGTGAGCCGCGCGCTGCATCCGCTCAACCGCGCCCCCGGCCTCGTGCAGCCAATGCGCAACGCCCTGCAAGAGGCGATGTGGGAGGACGTGGGCGTCATGCGCAACGCCGCCGGCATGGAACGCGGGCTGACCCGTATCGCCGATATTTCCACCGAGTTGATGGAGGTGGGCGTCGCGGGCGATGATCTCGCTTTCAACCTCACCTGGCATGACTGGCTGAATCTGCGCTCGCTGTGTGATATATCTGAGGCGATCACGCTGGCCGCGCGTGCCCGCGAAAACTCGCGCGGGGCGCATTACCGAGAGGATTTCCCGGAAACGGGCGATCTGGATGCGTCCTATTTCACCGTGGTCACGCAAACCGGAGAGGCGCTCGACGTGCGCCGCGACCCGGTTCAATTCACCAAGGTGCGTCCGGGCGAGACGATCCTGCCCAAGGGCGCGCCGGAAACACTGGTGGCGGCACAATGATACCCATCGACCTGATCGAGAGCACCGCCGGGACGCTGATGGACAAGGCGGCGATCGAGATCCCCGACGACTACCTCACCGGGCTGCGACACGCGGCCGAAACCGAGGACGGGGATCTGTCGTCCTTCGTGCTTCAGGCCATGCTGGAGAATTACAAGGCCGCCAAGGAGGACCGCCGCGCCATGTGCGGCGACACGGGGTGTCCGCGCTGGTACGTGAAGATGGGCAACGAGACGCAGATCGAGGGCGGGCCTGTCGCCTTGGAAACCGCGCTCCGCCGCGCCACGGCCCATGCCACCGATGGCGTCCCGCTGCGCCCCAACCGGGTGCACCCGCTGTGGCGCACGGACCACAACAACAACGTCGGCATCGGCGCGCCCGAGATCGAATACGGCTATGAGCCGGGGGGCGAATGGATCGACCTCATCACCGTGCACAAGGGCGGGCTTTTCGGCACCGATTATCGCATGCTCTTCCCCTCCGACGGGATCGAGGGGATCAAGCGGTTCTATCTCGACAGCCTCGTCGCCTTTGGCAAGCGTGGGCTGGCCTGTCAGCCGGCGATCATCGGCATCGGGCTTGGGGGCTCCAAGGATACCTGCATGGTGCTGGGCAAACGCGCCGCGTGCCTGCGCGTGGTGGGCAGCGAGAACCCGGACCCCAAGATCGCGGCGCTGGAGCAGGAGTTCAAGGATCTGGGCAATTCCATCGGCATGGGCGCGATGGGGTTCGTCGGCAAGAACATGGTCGTCGATTGCAATATCGAGGTGGGCTATTGCCATACGGGCGGCATGCAGATGTCGGTGCACGCCTTTTGCCTGTCGTCACGCCGGGCGGTGGCGCGCATCTATCCCGATGGGCGGGTCGAGTATCGCACCGATCCCGACTGGTTCACCCCCTATCAGCGGCGCGAGACGGTCGAGTGGCGAGACCCGGCACAGGAGGCCGCGGAATGAGCAAACCCCGTGAAATCCGCCTGAGCACGACGCCGACGCCCGAGGCCATCGCCGAGCTGAGGCTGGGCGATATCGTCTATCTCGACGGCCTGCTCTACACCGCGCGCGAGGGCGTCTACATGCGCGCGCTGGAGGAGAAGGCCAATATCCCGATGGAACTGCCAAGCCAGAGTGCGGCGAATTTCCATTGCTCGCCTGCCGCAGCGATCCGTTCTGACGGCAGCTTTGACATGGGGGCGGTGACGGCCACGGCGTCGTTCCGCTTTGCCAAGTGGTTGCCCGAATGGATGGAAAAGACCGGCGCGCGGTTGATCATCGGCAAGGGCGGTATGTCGTCCAAGGATTACAAGGAATATTTCGTGCCCAACGGCGCGATTTACCTCTCGACCGTGGGCTATGGCACCGGCGCCCTGCTGGGGCGCGGGATCGAAAAGGTCGAGGCGGTGCACTGGCGCGACGAATTGGGGCTGGCGCAGGCGATGTGGGTCATTCGTTGCAAGAAGATGGGGCCGTTCATCGTGGCCTCGGATATGGACGGTAATTGCCTGTTCGAGCGCGAGAACGCGAAGATCGCGCAGAACCTCGACCGCGTCTACGAAGGCACCCGCCCGGCGACGCTCAAGCGCTATGGCGAGACGGATGACCGGTCTGACGAGGTGATCGGGTAAACCACCTTTGCAAGGGCGTTTTCCATCAGATCAGTTCGCGCGCCAAAAGCACGGTCCCGGAAATGAATGTCATCGCGATCAGCAACCGACGGAACGCCGCATCGGGCAGGCGGCGGAAGATCGCTATGCCGGCCTGCGCGGCGATGATCGACACCGGCAGCGCGAGCGCGATGTAGAGCAGGGTCTCGCGCGTGTAGGCGCCCCTGAGCGACAGGGCCGCCGCCGTGAGCGCCAGCACCGTCACGTTGAACGGTTGCAGCACGGCGCGCGTCTCGGCCTTGGGCCAGGGGCGCAGGGCGCACCACATCATCGGCAACGCCCCCGAGAGCGACGCCGCACCCCCGAGGATGCCGCCGGACAGTCCCACCGCCATGTCCCAGACGGGCGTTGGCCGCTCGAACCGGGGCAGCCGGGTGCGCAGGCTGAAATAGCCGCCATAGAGGATGAGAAACCCGGCGATCACCAGTTTCAGGCTGCGCGCGTCCAGCACCGACAGCGCCAGCACGCCCAGCGGGATGCCCAGTACGCCGGGGATCAGGAACCGCGCCAGCCGCCGCCGGTTGGCGCCGATGGCGTGGCGTACCACCCACAGGCCCTGAAGCCCGGTGAGCGCCGAGAGCACCACCACAACCGCCACCGCCTGCACCGGGGGCATGACGTTGAGAAAGAAGCCCAGCGCGAAGAGCGCGGTGCCGAAGCCCGCCAGCCCGTTGATAAGCCCGCCCGCCGCCGCGCCCGCGACCACCGCGAGCATCGTCTCGGGACTCATGGCGCAGGCCCCGCGCCAGGGCGAAAGATGCCGATCCCGACCGCACCAAGGAGCGCGGTGTGAATGGCCTCGATCACGCGCAGCCGGGGGTTGTCGCGGCGATGCGCAAGCGTGAGTTGCCGCACCGGCGCGCCCGCGGGCAGGGGCAGGCGGCGCAGGGGCAGCGGGCTTGCCCCGCGCACGCAGCGCGCGGGCACGATCGACACGCCGAGCCCGGCAAGCACCATGCTCGATATCGCCTCGAGCCCCTGCAATTCCATCGTGACATCGACGGCGATCCGGTTGTCGCGCAGCCAGCCGTCGATCAGCCCGCCCACCACCGCATCGCGGCTGAAGCGAATGAAGGGATGCGCGGCCAAGAGCGCGCGCACGTCGTCGCCGTCCGTGTCCTCGGGGGCCAGAAGCTCCATCGGTTCGCGGGCGATGTCGGCATGGTCGATCCCCGGCGGTAGCGGTCCCTGCCGGGAAAGGATCCCGCAATCGAGCGCGCCGCGTTCTACCTCGGCGATGAGCTGCGTGGTCATGCCCGGCACGATGCGCACATGCAGGTCCGGGTAGCTCTGCTTCAACAGGCGGACCGAGAGCGGCGTCAGCCCGGTGAGCGTCATCGGCACCGCCCCGAGCGAGATTTCCCCGGCAAACCCCTCGTCACCCATGACCGACGGCAAGAGCCCGTCATAGGCGCGTAGTATCTCGCGCGCGCGAGCGACGAGCGCACGGCCCACCGGCGTCAGCTCGGGCGTGCGGCGGGAGCGGTCGAACAGCGCCACGCCCCACTCATCCTCGAGGCTGCGCATCTGCTGGCTGACGGCGGCATGGGTGATGAACACCGCGTCCGCCGCGGCGCTGAAGGTTCGATGGTCGTGGACGGCCACGAGGGTGCGCAGGCGGCGGATTGACATGTCCGGTCCTTATCGTAAGCTTTTGTGACACAAGCTGTAACGGAATATTGCTTATATAAAGGCTGGCTTAAAGTTACACCTGACTTGGGTGGCGGTGCAATCCGCGAAAAGCAGGGCCGCCACAACAGAGGAGGAGGATAAGATGCGACTGAAAACGCTTGGCGCGCTCTGCGCCATGAGCCTCGGGCTGGCGGCGACGCCGGCGCTGGCCGAGTATCCCGAACGCCCGATCAACATGGTCATTCCCTATGGCGCGGGCGGTGCCACCGACATTTCCGCGCGCACCATCGCCGAGCCTCTGGGCAATGCCGTGGGCGGCACGCTGGTGATGTCCAACATCACCGGCGCCGGCGGCGCAACCGGATCGGTCGCGGTGCAGAACGCCAAGCCCGACGGCTACACGATGCTGTTCGCGCGCGTTGGATCGCATTCGGTGAACCCGGCGATGAAGGCGACGCTGCCCTACACGCTCGACGATTTCCGCTTTGTCACGGTCTACGAAATCAACCCGGTGGCCTGCGCCGTGCGGCCCGATTCGGGGATCGAGAGCATGGAGGATCTGGTGAGCCGGACCGAGAGTGAGGGCACCAGCTACAGCTCGTCGGGCGTGGGCTCCATGCTGCATCTGGCGGCGGTCTTCGTGCTCGATGAATTCGGCATCAAGGACCCGCTGGAAAAGGCCACCCACATCCCGCAGAAGGGCGGCGGTGCCGCGGCGACGGCGGTGCTCAACGGCACGGCGACCTTCCTGTGCACCAATTCTTCGGCGCTGGCGAGCTTCGTGGCCAACGGGCAATTGAAGCCGCTGATGGTCACCACCGACGAGCCGGTGCCCGGCTTCGACGCGCCGTCGGCGAGCAGCCTCGGCAAGCCCGACCTGCGCCAGCTTGTCGGCTGGACCGGGATTGCGGGGCCGGACGGGCTGCCCGACGAGGTGGCCGCGAAATGGGGCGAGTGGATGGCCGAGGCCGCCGCGAACGAGAAGTTCGTCGAGCAGATGACGGCGCGCGGCTCGGTGATCGAGGTGATGAGCCCCGAAGAGGCCAACGACTTCATCGAGACGCAGTACAACACTTTCCGCGCGCTTGTTGACAAGCTGGGGATGCGCATCGAAGGCTGAGGCAGGACAGGCGCCCGGCCGCGAGGAGGCGGCCGGGCACACGCGACCAAAGGGAGGGGCAGGGGTGAGCCACCGGGCAATGCAGCTGCGGCTTGGGATCGGCGCGATCCTCGCGGCAATCTTTCTCGTGACCTATGCCACACCCAATTGGGTCTCGACGCCGAGCAATGTGCGCAACATCGTGCTGTCGCCGCTGTTCTGGCCGTATATTCTCGGCGGGCTCACCGGGTTGATCGGGCTTGGCCTTGCGCTTTCGGGCTGGCGCAGCGACCCTGGCGAGCCGGTCAATGACCCGATACCGGATCCCGGCGCCGGGGCGGCGCGGCTGGTGGGTTTTGCCGCCCTGATGGCCGTCACCTTCTGGGTAATGCCGTATCTGGGCATGGTCTGGACGTCGATGCTGGCCTTCCTCGCGCTGGCTTTTCTGGTCAAGACACGTCACCCGGCGGCTGCGGTGATCTGCGCGGTGGCGGTGCCGCTCATTCTCTACGCCTTCTTTGCGCATGTGGCGAGCGTGGCCATTCCGCAAGGCGAACTGGTGAGGCTGCCATGAGCCTTTATGACAGCGTGATGGCGGGGCTGGCCCTCGTTGGCAATCTCGAGGCGTTCCTGTCGCTGGCCATCGGCATCGTGATCGGCGTGGTCGGCGGCGCGATCCCCGGCATCTCGGCGACGATGGCGGTGGCGCTGGCGCTGCCCTTTACCTTTCCGATGGCACCGATCAACGGCATCCTGCTGCTGCTGGGCGTCTACAAGGGCGGCATTTTCGGTGGCTCGATCCCCGCGATCCTCATCAAGACGCCGGGTACGCCCGCGTCATCCGCCACCATTCTCGACGGTCATCCTATGGCCGAGCGCGGCGAGGCGGGGCGCGCGCTGGGCATGGCGCTCTGGGCGTCCTGCACGGCGGATTTCGTGTCGAACCTCGCGCTGATCTTCTTTGCCGGGTTCCTCGCCTCCTTTGCGCTCAGCTTCGGCCCGCCGGAATTCTTTGCGCTGATCCTGTTCTCGCTTACCATCATCGCGGGGGTCTCGGGCGAGAGCCTTTTGCGCGGTGCGCTTTCGGCGCTGTTGGGGCTACTTCTGGCCACGATCGGCCTCGATCTGGTTTACGGCACCAACCGCTTCACCTTTGGCGATCCGAACCTGATGGGCGGGCTTAATTTTATCGCGGTGCTGATCGGCCTGTTCGCCATCCCCGAGGTCATCAACATGGTCTGGCACCCCACCGGGCACGTGGGCAAGGTGCAGAAGCTGGGCAGCAAATGGGTGACCTTCGCGGAATACAAGCGCTGTTTCCGCTCGATCATCCGGGGTAGTTTCATCGGTGTCTTTCTCGGCTCGATCCCCGGTATCGGCGCGGCACCGGCGGCGTTCCTGAGCTATTCCGAGGCGCGGCGCAAATCGCCCAACAAGGCGAATTTCGGCAAGGGTGAGATCGAGGGGGTCGCGGCGTCCGAGGCGGGCAACAACGGCGTGGCGGGGGCGACGCTCATTCCGCTGCTGGCGCTGGGCGTGCCGGGCGACGTGATCACAGCGATCATCATCGGCGCCTTCATGGTGCACGGGCTTCAACCGGGGCCGATGATGTTCGTGCTGAACGTGGATATCATCTATGGCCTGTTCATCGGCCTGATCCTGTCATCCGGCATCCTGTTCATCGTCGGCGGGCTGGCGATCCGCGGCTTTCGGCCCGTGGCCGACATCCCCAAGCGCATCCTGATGCCGATGGTGCTGGTGCTGTGCATCTACGGGGTTTTCGCCGTCAACAACAACATCTTCGACGTGGGGGTGATGTTCGCGATGGGGTGGGTCGGGTTCGTCATGGGGCGCTATCACATCCCGCCCGCACCCTTCCTCATCGCCTTCATTCTCGGGCCGCTGCTCGAGGATAATTTCCGGCAATCAATGCTGATGTCGGGCGGCAGCCCGGATATATTGCTGCGCGGCCCGATCACGTGGTTCTTCTGGACCCTGACGGTCATCAGCATCGTCGCGATCACCCGCGGCACCCTGCGGGCAGGCCGCGCGGGGGGCTGAGCGGCGGTCACATTTACGTGGATCGCGCGACTGCCCTGTAAAAATCGTGGGCGGGTACATATATTCATCGTCGTATATATGTAACTGACACCGCACCCGGGCGGTTGCAGGCACGGACAAGAGGACAACGAGATGACAGGGGTAGAGACGGAATTCACACCGCTGCAATCGCTGGCGGGCGGTGTGCTGATCGGGCTGTCGGCGGTTTTGCTGATGTTCTTTCAGGGAAAAATCATGGGGGCCACTGGCATTCTGTCGGGGCTGATCGCGGGGACCGCACCGGGCGACAAGGGGTGGCGCGCGGCGATGGTCGCGGGAATGATCGCGGGGCCACTGCTGGTGCTGGCGGTGACCGGCCAAATGCCCATCGTGGACGTTCCGGTGAGCTGGCCGATGATCCTCGCCGGGGGCTTCATCGTCGGCATCGGCGTGACCTTCGGCTCGGGCTGCACCTCGGGGCACGGGGTGTGCGGGAATGCGCGGCTCTCGCCGCGGTCGATGGTGGCGACGGTGACCTTCATGATCACCTGCGGGATCACTGTCTATGTCATCCGTCACGTGGTGGGGGGCTGAACCATGCGAATTCTTTCGGCTTTCATCGTGGGCCTGATCTTTGGCGTGGGGATCGCCATTTCCGGCATGATCAACCCGGCCAAGGTGCTCAATTTCTTTGACATTGCCGGGACGTGGGACCCGAGCCTGATCTTCGTCATGGGGGGCGCGCTGGTGACCACGTTCATCGGCTACCGCCTCGTGCTGCGACGTGATAAACCGGTGATCGAAGAGAAGTTCCAACTGCCCACAGCGAGCGCCATCGACGCGCGGCTGATCGGCGGCTCGGCGGTATTCGGCATCGGCTGGGGCATCGCGGGGTTCTGCCCCGGGGCGGCGATTCCGGCGCTCGGCTCGGGCAAGATAGAGGTGGCGGGCTTTGTCGTGGCGCTGCTCGCGGGGCTGTGGGTGGCGCGCACAATCAGGGACCGACAGACAGGAAAGGGGGCATTGGCATGACTGGCTATCCCGTGGACATGGATGTCAAACCGCAGATCGAGGCGTTCTTTGACGCGGCCACGAACACGATCAGCTATGTTGTCAAGGATCCCGGGTCAAACGCCTGCGCGATCGTCGATTCGGTGATGGATATCGACTATGCGGCGGGCCGCATCA